>JBAXXU010000043.1:0-30733 GCA_037127735.1 Bacteroidota bacterium | reverse complement strand
AAAGATACAAATAATATTATAAATTACGTCACATTATACTTAACTTAACACTAGTTTAAACTTTTAGTGACCTGCTATGATACTTTGCTAGAATTTATAACACTATCGTTTAACCTTCACACTGTCAACAAGATATTGTGAATCTCCGCGCCAGAAAATTGTACCGTTCTTCTGCTTGTAATGAACTATTACCATTTCACCCTGTATAGTGTCGAATTGCCTTACCAGTTTTTTGTTAGTCAAAGTAAAAAGAAACTTCTCCGAGGCGAGAGCAACATCTCTGTTTGAGGAGACACTGCTAAGTATCATCTCACCTTCATAAGTCTTGAAAAGGGTTCCTTTGCTTGAAAATTTTTGTAATAGTCCGGCACGATAACCTTCACTGTAAGTATAGAAATATTTCCAGTAAATGAAGAAAATGCCAATGATTACAATGAGGAATAAAAGCCACTTGAAAACCATTTTGGTCTTCAGTACCATGCCGGTCCAAACAGGAGATTTTGTAAATGAAAATAGCGGGCTCATTTTAATTGGATTTTTTAAAGATAATATTTGAAGACAAGTTTTTCAGAATTTATTTTTTTGCAAGTTCAACAATATCTCTTACCTCAAGAACAGGCTTTTCATATCCCTGTGTAACTGAATTTATCATAGCTAATCCCAATTCCTTTAATGTTGAAACATATTTTGGCAATATAACACGGAAAGCAGGATAAAGAAGTTTGAACAGAGAATAATATTTATGCACATGTTTTAATTCTTCAGATGGCTGTAGAAATCCGGGACGGAATGCATATACTTTCTTAAATGGAAGTTTCATCAGGTCATTTTCGACTTTTCCTTTAACCCGTGCCCAACTCATTCGTCCTTTTTCACTGCTGTCAGTGCCTGCCCCGGAGATGTAGCAGAAAGTCATCTCTTTATTCTGTTTTGAGAGTATTTCAGCAATATGTATAGTGAGGGTATAAGTCAATGAGAAATACTCATCTTCCTTCATACCGGCCGAAGAGACACCGAGACAGAAAAAACAGCCATTATAATCTTTTAGTTGATCTGAAATGGGAGTAAGGTTGTAGAAATCAGTATGCAGGATCTCGCTTAATTTAGGATGAATTACCCCGCATGGTTTTCTGTTTATAACCAGCACTTTTTCCACATCAGGATGCGACAATGCCTCCATAAGAACACCTTCGCCAACCATTCCGGTTGAGCCTGTGATAATTACTCTTATTTTCATTCTTTTACTTTTTGAAAGTTATTTTTCTATAACAACTCCGGTAGATTTATAGGAACAGACTGGATCTTTCCTGTTCGCGGGTTCAGAAACCTGCAAAGCTTTAAACTTTGCTCCGGTAACATCATCCAGAACAACAGCAGTCCTGTAATCTTTCTTTCCGCAAGTTAGTGTAACATTTTCAAATGTTATCCCCTTTGCATGACGTATATAAAATCCCCAGGCCGGAAGCTCCTTAAACATTGAAAACTCAGGATAGCCGGCAGCCATTTCAGGAACTTTGTCCAGCTCATCCAGACCTACTCTTGCAAATGCTGCGTTTCCTCCCCCGGGATAATGTATCTCGATATTTTTCAATGTAATATTCTCTATCATTGCATCAGGCAATCCAACAATGGAAGAAGGAGAAATATTTCGCGGCATATCCTCCACCGGCCCTTCGTAGTTATAACCCGCATCGGGCTTTGTTGCAGGGACTTCAGCGTAAACGTTGGATATACTGATGTTATTCATTTTGCCTTTTTTACCTGCCCTTCGTTCACCGATCCGCAGGAAAATTGGATTCCCTGTATTTATCGACCTTAAACTGTCAACAATAATATTTTCTACGATTCCTCCATCAACGGCTGCGAATGTTATAGCTGAACGGTATGTGTCAAACACAAGATTGTTTATGATTTTAATATTGCGGAAACCTCCTAACGAAGCTGTTCCGAATTTTATGCCATTAGCACTGGTACGTATGGTATTGTTGTGAATATATACATTCTGGCAGATAAAATCAGGACTGTGCGATTTTAAGCAGATGCCATCATCGGCAGCATCAAAATAGGAATTTGTTACACTTACGCTGTCGCAATCAACAATATCGACCCCATCATTGTTCCAGTATGATTTACTGTCAACATTTATCCTGTCAATTATAACGTTTTTACACTGGTCATAAGTCTGATTCCAACTTGCGGGGTCTTTGAGTGTAATTCCTTTGATCGATATATTTCTGCAACCCCTGAAATAGATATTCATCGGTCTTCTCCCTTCCCAGGGACGGTCATACTTTAAAGGGTCTTTAATCACTCCTTTATGGATAAGATCGACAAGGTTATTGGCTACCAGAAATCCCTGGCCGTCTATTACCCCTTTACCGGTAATTCCAATATTATTCTGATCGTGAGCAAAGATAAGTGCAGTCCAGTTTGTAAGAAATTCATAATCAAATGGGTTCAATGAACCGACAATTATTGCTCCTTCTTCAAGTTGAATTGTTACGTTGGATTTCAGGTGTATGGTACCTGTAAGATATCGTCCCACATAAAAAACAAGTCGCCCGCCACCGTTTTCATTTATGTAATCAATGCCTTTCTGGATTGAGGTTGTATTTAAGGTGGTCCCGTTTGATTTAATCCCAAAAAGAGATGCGTTATAATCTTTTGCCCAAAGTGAAGCAGAGGCCAATAGCAGTAATAGCGTGAAGAGAGCTTTATTTGTTTTCATGTCTTGTTGTCTTAATACATTGTTACAGGGCCGATCAAACCCATTGACTGAATTGGTTGATTTTTGTTTTTTTCATTGGTCCAGTACTGAGCTATCGGGTTGTTAATCAGCGATTTCATATAATTGCCCATTGTTGTCACCACTTTTATTTCGATAGTATTTATACCTGGTTTCAATAATTTTCTGATCGAAAAAATTCTACGGCCATACCATTTTATTTCACACTTTTTCCCGTTGACAGTTAACTCAGAAAGGCCGTACACTTTTCCAAGATTAACAAAAGCATATTCAGTATCATTAAAGGTTATGCTATTACGATAAATAATGGTACCTGCGAAATTAACAAAGTCAGCCATATCTTTCAGATCGGTCAGAGTATTAATTTCAACTGTTTTTATTGTTCCATCATGACAATGAATGAATTCTGCCTTCCATCCTGAATTGATTTTTACTTCATTTAGCCCTGATTCCGGCAAAGGCTTCCATTCAGGCCCCTTCTTATTTTTATCAAAAACAAACAGGTATGAATCGGCAGGACCCAGATCAAGTTCCAGGCTGTTCTCTTTTGAAAGGGAAATCCTGTACCTGTTCCCTGTTTCAGGATCCCAGAGCCATCCATATTTCCCGGAAGTAATTTCTTTTGAGAAGGTGATTTTTGTCTGATGTGAATTTTGGATATGAGAATTAATTATAAAAAGCAATTCTGAACCATCATCAGCCTGGTATCGGTTTTGATAGACATAAGGATCAGGGTTTTCAATCTTAAGATAAGGCTCAATGTTATATTGTTCCTGAAGGTTCTGGTACCAGCTGATGAAATCTTTCTGAGGTTTTTTCAGGAGGATAAAACGGTCAGGAAACGACTTCATCTTATCAATATAGTCCAGAACAGTTTTATCCCTTTCCTCATAATTTTTCCATCCTAACGACTTTCCCGGAATAGTTTCAATACAGAAAATCCTTCCGCCGCAATCAATAAATTCGGATAACTTACTGGCAGTATTTGTTTCAAGGCTATCAACCTGTATAAGGAACAGAGTATGGTATTTCCGCGGACCATAATGCATATATCCGTTCTTCATTTCCGAATCCCTGATAACCATTTCTGATACATAATCGCAACCATTGCCATTCTTATTGACAGCTTCCCATACGAGGGTCATATAATCCACATGTGTAATGGACGGGAATGGTTCCATCTGAGACCCGATAAGGCTCCACATATCTTCAACCGGAGGAAGAATTGCTATATCAGTAAACATTGTAACATTCTGTAATACAGAAGATAATCTTCCTTTATATTCATTAAATAAGTTGAAATACGGCCACCAGTTATTGTTTTCATTATAGTAACCGCCATATCTGAGCCATCCGGGATATGGGGCTTCAGGCGGAGAGTAGTTGAACCCGTGAAAAACTGAATGTGTAACGCCGGTTATTGCGCTCTGGTCACCACCGATCTTCAGATTCTCCAATGTAGTATTGAATACAGTATAAGTATCGGTCATCTCTTCACAACTGACCAGCCTTTTCCCTTTCAGGTTGGCTGCAGAAGAGACATATTTGTTTATCATAGTGTAAGCCCTTCCGCGCCTGTAATCATCTTCGGGCATCTCTTCGCCAACCCTGTGTTTGAGCCAGTTCATTGTCCACGATTCACATTCGGGAATATCATAGTCAAAGCTGCTTTCCAGCGGAAAGAATCCACGTCCATAAGCCTGACCACGCGATTTCACATTCAATCCATGGCACCACTCAACATAAGTTTTAATAAAACGTTCCTCAAGTAACTCTGCTTTTGTCAGTTCGAAGTCATATCGCATCCGCCTTATCATTGCCTCAAAGTCAGGAGACATGCTGACTCCATATTTAAAATCGGTTACATTCCCCATTGCTCCAATCTTAAACAGGATAAATGGTAAGTATGGAAATATGTCATAGCCCCGCCGCTTTTTGAATTCATCTGTAATACCTTCCGACCAGTTTGAGCCCTCAAGCTCCATACTGTCAGTAAACAATGCCCGTATATGTTCTGATAAATGACCTGTCCTGTTTTCAATTGTATCTGACATGTGGTTGAGGTACCTCTTAACTGCAGATGCATTAAAGTGATTCAATACCGGTCCGGTAGCACCAGGTGCTCCATTTATTACCTGCATAAAACCATTTATTTTTACAAGACCGTACAAAGCATGCTTCCCTTGTGGAACAGAGAGGTTAATAGTTACATTTTCAATCTGTTCTGAGAAATCGACTATCTGGCTTGAATTTGCCAGTGGATCAGGAACAAGTTTCAGGGATAGTAATTCCATTTTCCTTCCGGGAAAAGGAGAGCTGATGGCAGGGTCAGCTTCTTTGAATATTTCGAATTTTGATATTTCATAATCAATGGGGCCTGTAAGCTTTTTTACAGCGACAACAACGATTTGTGCCCTTTCTTCTCCCTCAAGATATTCAGCGCCAAAAGGCCAGCCAGAACCAACTATCAGATCGCAGGTCATTCCAAGCGATTTTGCTTCTGTGAATGTTACCTTAAGCATATCGATCCAATCATCGCTCAACCATTTAAGTGACGGTTTTCCGAGGTCATCACCTGCGGAACGTGTGGGAAATTCAACCGGGTTTATTTCCACTCCGCCGATGCCGGCATCTTTTAATAACCGAAGTTCCCTGATGAGTTCTCCGGCTTCTATCTTATTGCCATTCCACCACCACCTTAAATAGGGATGATAGTTTAAGCCGGGATATTTGAATAAATCATATAATTCAGAATCTTTCAGCTGGTTACCGACCTGAAATGATGATATGGGAAAAACAATAAATTTGCCGGCAACATAATACCCGGCTGTCAATACTCCACTTTTTAATATGAAGGTTCGTCTGTTCATTAACAAGTCAATTCCAATACCAGAAAAAAAAACATCCTGTTGTAAAGTTCATTATGCCATTTATCAGGTTCAAATGTTTCAGGTGTAGTTTCATTCGAAAACCATTCTTTTTGTACTGATCAAAATTCATTTTATTTTCTCAAAATATGGCAAATCTTTCAATTGAACCGGGATTTCTATTGTTTTTGGTCCTGTGATTATTTTTCCGTCAAAACTCTTCCATTTACCTTCTGGTATGACCACACTTCTTTTGGTAGCTCCTTTGATTATTACCGGAGCGACAAGCAATTTATCCCCTAATAGAAACTGGTCAGTAATACCGGCATATCCCTTATCCGGATAATTAAACTCCATAGGTTTTACAATAGGTTCTCCTGTCTGGGCTGCTTTAATTGCCAGGTTCAAAATGTAGTCTTTATAATTTTCACGGATTTTCACAGCGCTTTTTACAGCTTCAAAATGTTCATTATCGAGAACTCTCCAGGGAGCAACAGAAAACTGCATCATTGGCATCAAAGCATGAACCTGGGCAGAACGCACTATTGACTCCTGATCTAATTTTTCTAAGTTCTGAAAAGATGTATTTTCGCCTCCCCCAATAAGATCGGGGCAGGAGAAGTAATAGCCCATCAGTCCTGCAGTTAACATATTAGGGATCAGTAATTGAAGCGCCCCAAAACCATGATCCTTATCTCGTAAACGTTCAACCAGAGGCTGGCCACCCATTTTCCACATAGCCCTGTATTCATTGAGAGGATAACCGAGACCGATTTTCCCATACAATTCTGAATGTCCAGAAGGTGTTGCATCCGCATCATAGGAAGACACGTTTTCATAGTATTCAAAATCTCCTGCATCAAACTTGAAACCATCAACACCATAATCAGATGTTAATTTATTAAGCTGAGATGTAAACCATTCTGTAGCTTTCGGGTTGGTGAAGTCAAGTAAAGCGCTGGCCCCATTCCACCATCTCACAATCGCAGGGTTGCCTGTTTTGTCTGTTAGGAAATACTTATTTCTCATTAAATCCCTGTAAACATCACAATCGGGACTAACAAACGGACAAACCCAAACCATAACTTTAAATCCTAAGGAATGTAAAGAGTCTATCATCTGTTTTGGATTTGGGAACCTGCCCTTGTGAAAATTCCATTTGCCATAATCCTCCTGCCAGTTATCATCGATCATTAGCGCTCCCGGAGGAAAACCATTAGCAAGAATATTCCTTGCATAAATCATAATATCTTTCTGGTTCTGATTGTAAACCAATTCAATCCAGGTATTGTACTGAGGGTTTGTAAACAGAAGTTTGTCGGGTATTTTACCCGAAGGCGGAAAATAAGTTCTGCTGGCAAAACTATATGCATCTTTCAGATTTTCACCCGCTTTATGATATTGAAAATTAACCGATCTGCCTTTGAGACTGAGTTTACCGGAATTATAATTTAATGTAAATGGTTGTCCGGACCAGATCACGTCACCTTTACATGAAAGAATCAACGGCTGTGCCTGATTGCCGTAATTGCTGTTAAAATCGGCCCGGTATGGTTGCTTCAATGGCATTTTGTAACCGTCATTGATAATGCCTGCCCACCAATAGGTATTTTGATCTGTGTTTATGATTAAGCTATCCTTAAAATTTGTTTGTTGTCCGCTTACAGCTTCCGACATTAATATGCCAATCGTAAGAATTGTAAGAATTTTTTTCATATTGTTTTTGGTTTACTAAATCAAATCCGTTAACCGCAAAGTACGCAAAGATTTCATACGAAGATCGCTAAGAAGATCGAGGCATTATTTTATATTTTTTACAAATGCTTTAATTAGAATTGCTTCTGTTTCTGATTTATTGATTATCTTATAACTGCCTGCTGCTGCAGGGATCACAAAAGTTTCAGCATAACTGAATCGCTGAGAAAATCCGTTTCCTGTTTCCACAACAATACTACTCCCTTCAACCAGACTCAAAACGTGGCATTTGTTTTCAGTATTAACTTCAATTTCATTTTTGAAATGAAACTGATGGACATCGTATAAATGTGTATCGTGTGTTGGTAAATGATAGAGTTTCCAGTCGTCACCCTTATCAATCAGTACCGGTTTTGAAATCAGTTTTTCCTGCACATAACTGCCTTTTCGATCAAAATAAAGGTTATCCATGCCTCTCTGAATGTTAAGAGGACGAAGTTTTCCGTCAAGATCCATGCGAAGCCAGTCGTACATTTTGAAAGTAAAAATATATGGAGTAGAGCTTATTTCGAGAATTAGGTTATTTTTACCTGAACCATGTATTGTGCCATAAGGAATGAGGTACAGGTCGTGTTTTGATGCTGGATGTTTCTGAACGAACTTTTCAATACTGACAGGTTTTGAATCATGAAAACTTTTCTCAAGTTCATTCCTGAATTCTGAAGGGACTATATCTTCCTGGAAACCAAGGTAAACATCGGCATTATCTTTAGTATCCAAAATGTAGTAGGATTCCTCTTGGGTAAAATCCTCGCCGAAGTGCGATTTCATATACGCAGGTCGCGGATGGCATTGTACTGACAGATTTCCACCGTCAAAAGTATCGAGGAAGTCGAACCGGATAGGGAAATCGGTACCAAACCGGTTATAACAATCACCAAGTACAGATTCCCCTTCAAGAAACATCAGGCTGTCAAATGATACTTCAAGAAATCTACCGGAACTTTCAAACAAGAGACCATTTTCAGGGACAATTAACTCGAATGACCAGGCATAATTGAGTACATCTTTATTAAGCCCGGCAATATGATCCATGATCCATGTTCCGCCCCATACTCCGGGCTCAAACCATGGTCTGGCCCTGAAAACATTATGACTCATAACTGATAATGAATGTCTCAGAGACTCTCCGGACATCCAGAAAGGTTTAGCGGGTCTTTGAGCATCAACTATAATATCTGTTTCATGTAAAATGTTGTGTTTATGTTTATTAAGGATAATCCAATCAACAAAGTAGAAGCGCTTGTACATTGCTTTTGGATCAGATGAGGCCATTGCACCAAAGTTTGTAATGCTTCCGGCACGCGACCTGAATTGTATCTCGTTTTTTGGAAGATCAATATAAATCAAAAGCCCCTTGCATTTGGCAAGCGCTGCTCCCGGTCCGATAATTAAGTTAATATCAGCCTCATAATCCGGAGATAAACCCTTTAGTCGAGGTATATCGAAAAAATCTTCAATATATAAATCTGTGCGTTTTCCGAATATTGGATCCTCGCCACCCGTGAAGGATAAAACCATCTTCTCAATAATATCAGGATGTTTCAGAAAATCAGAAGTGTTTTTCCACGATGTTCTTAAACCAAGGGCTTTTAAAGCTTTATCAAAACTTTCACGAAAATGGTCATAGAAAACGCCAACATAACCATCTATGATAACCGTCTTATGGCTGGCAACGATTGCAGCAAGCGACTCAAATCCTTCAAATATCTGATCATCTCCCAGTTTAAAAGAAGGATAGATATCATACTTCCCATCAGGATGAATTGTATCCACAACCGGCAAGAGATCTGTTTTTATCATATTCCTGATGGATTAGTATGGTTTATATAATCCATAACTATTGACTTGATAATATTGGCGAACCTAACATCAGGGATTTCTTCCCGTGAAAAGTATTGTGGCCTTTCTCCTTCGAGCAGTGTGATCTCTTCGATCGGTATGTTAATTTTTCCTGAGTAGATATACTTTACATTCTCATAAGCATCACCAGTCAGGCACTCATACTTTTTGTAAA
The DNA here is from genome assembly GCA_037127735.1 of Bacteroidota bacterium. Lineage (GTDB taxonomy): Bacteria > Bacteroidota > Bacteroidia > Bacteroidales > VadinHA17 > LD21. The sequence continues at coordinate 21,348 of JBAXXU010000043.1, read as the reverse complement.
AATTGAACTCTATAAGGTCAAGATCCAGTTCTTCTTTAAATTCACGGACCAACGCCTCTTCAGGTGTCTCGCCTTCCTCAACATGTCCCCCGATCAGATCCCAATGGTTTGGATATGGAATCCCAGATTTATTATCACGCAGAGCGAGTAAAAATTCTCCTTTATCATTTTCCAGGATAATGGCAGCAATCTCTTTCATTGTTTTTCTATTTCACAAATCTGGCCGTTACTTCAATCCTGTTATTGTCCGGATCCAATGTTTCAAATTCATAATATCCGTCTCCCGTTACGCGTGGTCCGCGGAGTATTTTAAATCCGGCCCTTGCCAGCTCTTTCGATTTTATGGTAACCATCTCCATGGTATCAACTCCGAAAGAAAGATGGATAATTCCCTGATGCTGCAATATCCTGTCATTGAGGTCCTCAGGGATCCCCGGCATTTTCATTATTTCAAGCCTGCTTCCCGAAGAAAATGACAGGAAGTAACTTTCAAAGTGAGTTTCCTTATTAGTATATTTATCTTTAGCCACTCCATTAAAGTAACGCACATAATAATCCTTTAATTGTTCCAGGTTGTTGGTCCAGATTGCAATATGATCGATAGTAATGGCTTTCTCAACCGTAACAGGTTTGGCTTCCTTTGACTTTAATACAGACTTCTGATTATCCCGCTTAGTTACCATTGTTACGACATATAAAATCAAGAATTGCTAAAACTGAATAATAAATTGATCTTTTAATCATTCCAATTGTCTTTTAATAATTATCTCAAATCTAATAAAAAATCAAAGCAGTTGTTAACATTTCATTTTCACCTTAACCCAAACCGGAAGATGATCTGAGTCGCCTGTCTCAGCCTTCATCTTGTTCACCAACCTTAAAAATGCATATAAAAAAAGGGCACAACGACCAGACAGGTGCCCCCTGATAATGCTCTTATTATGAGTCTTTTATTTTGGCAGGAAGTTTTCCGACACCCACAGTTCCCAATTATCCAGGCTTTGGGTGAATGCCATGCGTTTGTCGCTTGGGTGCATAACAAATCCCCAGGTCGACTCCGTGTTACAGTAGAGTTTTTCGCAGTTCCAGAAGCCTGATTATTGGAGTTAAGCAATAATCTTTCTACGTTGTGTTGCCTTCGTACTTCGAATTTGTTTCCTAACCCTCAACAATTTCTGAGCTTTTATAAATTCGCCGATAGCTTTCTCTTCTTCCTTCGTCATAGGATCTTGTCCACCAATAAAGTCCACATCAAGTTCTATCGTTTTACGTTTCATTTCGGAAAATATTTATTTATGAGTTTTAATGCTGCGTTAGTATCAATTATCATTACTCGTCCACCGAAGTGGGTTGCACCTAAAGTGTCAATATAGTGTTGCACGAGCTGTGTCTTAGAGAAAAAAGAAACATTGCCTTCGTGTCCACGCTGAAAAGCAAGTTTACAAGCGAAAGCAACTAAGTTACCTGGAACACCAGTGTAAACTTTGGTCTTACTTTTGTTAAATGGGGCACTCTCCACCAAGTGCATGTAAACATGGTCGGACTTTATTTCTAAACTTATTAGTCCTTGAATAACTGATTGATTATTTACTATAGTCAGTTTGTAAACGTCTTTTTCAGGTTGTTTCAACTCTAATTTCCAGTCAAATTGCCAGCCGTTTTTCTTGGTTACAGCCTTGAGGTCAGCAATTGAAATAATTGTGATATCGGTAGCAAAACTGTCGCCTGTAACCACATTTTCGATCGAGTTAGTCAGTTTGTCAACCTCAAAATCAAGTCCTATTTGCTCGCGCTTTTTCACCCTCCAAAGATACTAAATAGGTGTCAAAAATACTCATTAGGAGCCCGAAAGTTTTAAGTTGAACGAAGCTGAATAGCCACTATTCATTATAAAAAAAAGGGCACAACGACCAATAATTGTGCCCCTGAGAATGCTCTTATTATTAGTCTTTTATTTCGGCAGGAAGTTCTCCATCACCCAAAGATCCCAATTATCCTTGCTTTGCGAGAATGCCATACGCTTGCCGCTCGGGTGCATAACGAATCCCCAGGTCGTCTCTGGAGTCAGGTAGATTTTTTCACCCTGCCCGCCCATCGCCGGGAACCGCCAAAGATCAGTACCCTGCGTGAAGCTCGAGGCAACTACCAGTACGTACTTTCCGTCCGGTGCCCATGTGGGGCCTGAAATGCCACCAGGGTAATCGGCTCCCGGAAAGCGCCATAACTCTAGTTCCTTGCCGGATTGAATATCCAGGATGCCCAACACATATGATTTGGACGGTTTGTCATTCAGGAAATAGACAAACCGGGTTCCATCGGGCGAGATCTTCATTTCGCGATAGTAGATGCCGAGTTTGACGTCTTTCTCCCCGCCGGTCTTGAAGTCTTTGTGCCGGACAATGAATCCTTCGCTTTTTTCAGGGGACCGAACCTTGTAAAAGAGTGCTTTGCCGTCAGGAGACCAATTTGGGTCTGCCGGCCCATTCTCAGTAGTATCCATCGCAAGCTGACTGACGTTTCCGCTCTCCGAATCGATTGCGAAAACTCCGGAGTTCCCGTTCTGGTCTGTCCCTGTGATCGCGTACCTGAGTCTATCCGGAGACAGGATTGGAGTGTGCCAGAAAGGGAGTTGTGGTTTCGGAGTGATCTCGCGAGTCTGACCTGTATCCTCCGAACGGATGATCAGCACCTGTGAGCGATTGCTGGATGTACCTTTGTAAATCGTATAGTAAAGAAGTTTCCCGTCATACGACCATGCCGGGAACAACGTCCCGGGATAGTTCTGGTCCACCAGCGAAGGCGTACCGGTAAGCTTACCTGTTTGTTCGTCCACCGGGAGAATGTATGAATCGTAAGTTCCTTTTCTCTCCATCTTGAAGAGCCTTCCGTCGCGAGTCACGTCGAGATACATGGGGTCACCGAGGTCCCGCCTCAACAGTTGAGGCTCTCCCATAGGACGGCCATTCACGATTCCCAGTAAATAAAGATCGGGTGATCCCGACCGATTGCTTATGAATATAATACTGTACCCATCCGGGGTCCAGCCAACCATACCATCGAACGCGGGATTCTTAACGAGAACCGAGTCCTTCTCCGATGCGGTATTGTTGACGAAGATGTCTCCATTCAGGGTGTATGCGATGTACTTCCCATCCGGAGAGGGGTATTTCCAAATCACATGTCCTGGCTCTTGCTGCCCGATACCTCGAATGGAACCGTCCGACAGAGAAATGATGAACGGCCGGTAATTCAGGTTCTTGTCCTGTGAAATAGCCAGTATTCGCTGGCCGTCCGGCATCCAGGCCGTAACATTCATGGTTCTCCCGTCCTGTCCGTTGTGGAGAATTCGCATTGATGAGCCATCGAGCTTAGAGAGACGAAGTTCTTCGTAGCCCTTATTTATCCAGTTATAGGCTATCCACTTGCCGTCATGAGAGACCGCTGCAAAAGCGGAGGTTACCGTCCCTTCCACCCTCGAACCATCCCTGGTAATTTGCCTTTGCTCACCTGACTGGAGATCGCGAAGCCAAAGATTGCCACTATCGTAAACCCCAAAAACAACATACCGGCCATTCGGGGAGATACAGATTGGCAAGTTTTTACCAGCAGCCCAAATCTGGCGCATTTTGACCTCAGGGCTCCCGGCTGCAGTTACGATGCCAAGTGTCTCCAGTTTGGCTTTCGCCAGGGCTACCATCTCTTCTTGATCAGGATAGTTGTTGACCAGACGTGTGAAATACTCACTTGCTTTTTGTTTGCCCATTTTTTCATTGGCTAATCCCAGATGATACAGGGTTTTAGCGGCCACAGGGCGGTCATCCGGATATTTCTTAATAATGTCCAGGTAGAGTTCAATAGCTTTATCGAGATTGCCTGTCACTTCTTCCTCATAAATTGCTGCTGTCAGCGATGCTGATGCCTTGTTGTCCTGAGCAGAAACATAACCGGCCAGCAACAAAAAGGCAATTATCAGAAATAGATGTGTTTTCATGATGTGGATGATTTATTTGATAATTATTCCCCTGAGAAATCTATTGTTAATAAACTTTTATTTCGGTAAAAAGTTCTCCATCACCCAGACCTCCAGATTGACTTTAACATCGCCTATAACTACATGATGGCCGTTGGGTTGAAGCTGCTGCGGTCCTACCAGCTGGCCTGTAATGGTCAGTCCCAGTGGCATTGCTTCACCGCCCTCAGCTGAGACACTCCACATCTGCCATTGCATGTCCTTGTAGGGGATTTGCTCTACTCCTTTGATCCCTTTCAGAAAGACGACATAACGGCTGTCCCCCGTCCATGATGCACTACCCCAAAAGGGAATATTCTTATTTCCATCGATTTTGACTAATTCTCTGGCTTCTCCACCGGAGGTCGGCATGGTGAGCAGCACCTGGGACTTGCCATTCTCTACGCTTTTGGCGATTAAAAGTTTCTGGCCATCAGGCGATACATTGCTCAAGTATAGCCCTTGATCCTGAGAGACTGCTGACTCCTGGCCAGTCTGCAGATCATGTGCTACAAGTTGTGATCTGCTAGCATCGGAAGAATCAGGTCTGTGATAGTAAATAATGTTACCATCCCGTGAAAATCCGAAGCGAGGCCAGCCTCCCAAAGCCGGAAGCGGCATCAGAGAAGTCACCTGCCCTGTTTGTATATCAATTCGTATCAGATTATCGCCCTTCCCGGCCTCAGAAGCCGGAGCCACTACAGCTTTGCCGTCCGGTGTCCAACGGAGACTACCCATACCGATTATCCATCCCCCTACACGAATCTCTCGTTCCTCACCCGTATCCATCGAGTGGATGATCACAGCCTGGCTTGGTTCACTTCCTGCAATCCCTGCAAGTGAATGTCCATCGGGAGACCAGTCCGGACCTCTCATATTGCCGTGTTGGAATGCGGACTGCAATGGAGAGACAACTTTTCCCCCGGTCGGATCAATTTCGGCAATTTTAACATCCCAAATATTGTTGTTGACAGCATAATAGAATGCACCCGAGCGCGTGAAACCCATAGGTGAGAAGCCCCATGCCTTCTTTAAAAATATTGGTGCGCCTTTTGCTTTTCCGTTATCCACCGCAATTAGCCAGGCATCAGATGATCCGGATCTCTCGCTGGAAAACATAATGTACTTCCCATCCGGAGTCCAGCCTAAGACACTATGGTTCGATAGATCTGGTATGAGCAGTGACTCAGTTTCAGACTGGAGTTCAAACAATGAGATACCCTCCCTGGTCGACCACGCAATGTATCGTCCATTGGGTGAGAACTCCCCACCCGGAGGAAGATCTTTTCCTGCCGACTTCAGCAACTTAGCTGAACCGTCAGCTACGGCCACAAGCATCATATCGCAACTTCCGTCGGTTTTTATGAATTCGGTAAGTAGGTATCTGCTGTCAGGGGACCACGCTAATGGAATGTAATAAAGAACTCCATTTCCGGAGGTCTTCAGAACTCTTGGCTTTGAGCCATCTAAACCTATGATGCGAAGATCGTATGAATCATTATCCTCCCAATAGTAGGCAATACTTTTGCTGTCGGGTGAGGGTACAGAGTATTCGATGGTCGCATCAGGGCTGTTTTCGGTTAATCGCCGGTTCTGACCGGTGGCAAGGTCGTGGATGGCTATATCAGATGTTTCCCAGTCTGTGCACGACACGAAGCGGCCATCGGGCGACACCTTGCCGGTTACATCAGCTCCTGACCAGACTCGTCTCACAGCCAGCGTTGAACTGCCCGCCCCGCTAGTTGCCCCTGCCAATGTCGCCAGCTTTGTTTTTGCCATGGTTACCATCTCGGCTTGATCGGGATAGGTATTGACCAGTTGCGTGAAATACTCACTGGCTTTTTGTTTGCCCAATTTTTCATTGACTAATCCCAGATGGTACAGGGTTTTAGCTGCTACCGGACGATCATCCGGATAGGTTTTCATAATATTCAGATAGAGTTCAACAGCCTTATCGAGGTTGCCTGTTACTTCTTCCTCATAAATTGCTGCTGCAAGCTGTACTGATGCTTTGTTGTCCTGGGCAGAAATAAGTCCTGTCAGGAGCGCAAAAGCAATAATGAAAATCAAATACTTTTTCATAGCGTGAATATTTTTGATAAAGTTACCACCTGCTTGTGTTAACCATTTGAAGGTCCGGTTAAGTTTGGTGAAGATTCTGCGAATATTCATCGGAATTGAATTTATATCCCGCACCACGTATACCGGTGATCCATCGTGAGTGCTCCGGATCATCCTCAATTTTCTTTCGCAGGTTGGCGATATGGGTATCCACAGTTCTGGGTGTGACATAAACTTCGTCGCCCCAGATGGTGTGAAGAATATCATCCCGTTTGAATACATGTCCGATATGCTGCATCAGAAGCTTCATCAGGGCAAATTCAATAGTGGTGAGCTGAACCGGTTCACTGTTTTTTGTAAACAGGTATTTTGAAGGATCCAGCTCAAATGGGCCAAACTTTATTGTTGCTGCATCTGCTTGATGGTTTCTGATCTCCGACCGGCGGAGTAAGGCTTTGACACGGGCATGAAGCTCAAACGGACTGAATGGTTTTGTTATATAATCGTCAGCTCCGAGCTCAAGCCCGAGCACCTTGTCGAATTCCTGGCTTTTTGCCGTCAGCATGATGATGGGGGTTCCGATATCGCACCGCCGTAATTCCTTGCAGATATCCAGCCCGTTCAACCCCGGCAGCATAAGGTCGAGAATGATGATGTCGAGGTTAAGATCCATGGCTTTTACGAGCCCTTGCGGACCTGTGGCGGCAGTATCAACATGATAGCCTTCAAATTTAAAATCATCCTCCAGTGCCATCCGGATGGCCGGCGCATCTTCAATAATCAAAATCCTTTTCATAGTCCTGTATTTTTATAGATGGGCAGATGTACCAAGAAGGCGCTTCCTTCCCCGGGCCTGCTTTCCAGGGTCAGGTGACCTTTATGGGCCTCCATAATTTTTTTTACGATAGTAAGCCCGATCCCGCTCCCCTTGATTCCCAACCGCTGCGGTTCATCGCAACGATAAAACCGGTCGAATATTTTTTCCTGATCTTTGCCGGAAATACCTATTCCGTAATCCTTCACACAAAACAGCAATTCATCATCTTTGGAAAACAAACTGATATCAATCTGCCTTGATGTCCCGGAGAATTTTATCGCATTGTCAACCAGGTTATAAAAAACCTGGAGAATGGCATTCTTGTCAGCCCGGATTACCGGTACCCGATCAGGGTTATTATACCGGATGTCAAAACCGGGTTCCGGAAGCCTTTCACGGGTTGATTCGAGAAACTTCCTGAGGAGTTCATCCATATCCAGATCGATAAAATCGTATTTCTCGCGATCATCGTCCATCCCCGAGAAATCCAGGATATTATCTATCAAATGGCTGAGGTGTTCGCTTTCCTCCAGCATCACAGAGTAATATGCCGATTTGCGCTCTTCCGTCTGTACCCGGTTGTGATGCAGCATTTCAGTCATCATGCGGATGGAAGTGAGGGGACTTTTTAGTTCGTGCGATACATTTGAAATGAAATCCGATTTCAGCTTATTAAGCCTGAGTTCTTCGTTGAGAGTGTAGATGGTAAAAACAAAACCAAGTACCATGAGGAGCGCTATCAGAATAAAAATAAAAAGATATATGCCGCTTCCTGCTTTCAATAATGTTGCTACGAAACCAGGTTTATTTTCACTTAGCAACAACTTCCATTTGGGAAGATTTTCGGGAAATGAGAAAGAAAGATAGCCGTTTTCTTCCTTAATAACCTCTGAAAAAATAAGCCTTCCGTTATTATCTTCAATCTTTACGTTTATTGATGAATTTGGATCGGGTTTTTGGATCAGCTTTTCTGATATAGACTTCAGATAAGCCGGGAAATCAACCACCATGCCGGTTTGATAGCCATTATCTTCATATCTCGATAAATATACGGCTACAAGCTCAGCTGAATTAATCGGGACACAGGACATTTCATCTTTACCTCCTTTAGGACGATTATTGCCGTTTGTCGCGATCTGATTCGACCCACTGAGTATTCGGATCAGGTAATCAGTGCGTGCTTTTTGAGTATCAAGCTCTGCAAACAGAGAATCAACTACCGGGTCTGGTTTAGGGATAATATCTTTAAAAGATTGATAAAACAGGTCAAACTGATTTTCGGCGTATTCACAGGCTGGGTGAAGTAGAAGCTTGAGACATTGCCGGGAATTATTCCTCATTTCATCCTTTTCTCCGATGTTCTGGTTGATCTTCAGTATTTCCAGACCGGCAATCAGTCCGAGAGGTATTTGTCCGTTCAGAAGACTTTCCGGGTAATCCTTCCGAAGCTCATAATACAGAGTCTTAGCCCGGTCAGGCCGGTTCATCTTATTATACAACCGGGCCGAAGCCACCAGCGCCTGGATTTTTTCTGAGGGGTTTGTCGTTTTGAGGATCTTATCCTGATAAAACCTGAGCGCTTCCGAAAACCTGCGTTCGATAAACTCCAGCCGGAGACCTTCCTTCAGGTTGGTTGGCGGGCTTTGCTGCTCAGTCTGGGCGGAAAGCAGTTCAGCAGGGAGAAACAGTAATTTATGCGACAAGAGTTTTTTTGAACCGCCGGTGTCTTTGACAAACAATAAAAGCAGTGAAGGATCGTCTTTTTTGGACCGGTACAAAACTGAGTCGGCAGTCTTTTCATTCATGAACTGCACAAACCCCGAATTAATAGCTGCAAAAAACCCCTGACTGTTCATTTCAAGCTTACTCCGGCTCTCTTTCTCACGCAGAGCCTGGTCATTACGGATGCCACGGTAGGCCATATAACCCAGAAAAATGCCCGGTAGTACTACACCCAGAGTATAATAGAGTATAATCTTTTGTCTGCGTGATCCGGGATTTGTGGGTTTCATGGTTAACGCAAAGCTATTGATCAGCAAATATACAAAATATCAAGCAGTTACATGTTAAGAATTGGAGAAATTCTGTTAAGAATTAAACAAGGTTATAGAATTGGATAAATATCCTTCTCTACGAAACTAAAAAATATATATGAAAGAAAGAGCACAACGATCAATCATTGTGCCCTTAGATTATACAATTATCATCAGTCTTTCCCAGTATAATACACTTACCAGGGATATGGATACTCCGGATACTCTTGCCTAAATATGTTATAAATATCATCAGAAGACGGAATAACATTCCATTCTAAAACACAATTACGCAAAGCATTATCCCAATTGCCGTCTCCCCAATTACCGGGTTCGGTAGGGACATCCTCCCATTTATCATTCCAATTAATAATAGCAGCATTTTCATCTCTATGATATTGTTGCCCACATCCGCCGCCACCATTATTAGGCTGCCCATTATCCCAATTATTATAACCATAATCAGTAATAATCATACAATCAGTGCCACCCCAACCCCAAGGAGTTGGACAATTTGGATCTGGAGTACCACATGATGAAGTTCTCCAATCAACTGTCCGACACTTAGTACCATCAACCCAATTCCAAATCTGTTCATGGTTAACATCTGATAATCCAATGAAGAAGTATCTATCTTTGGTTATATTCAACACAAAATTGTTTTCTTTTGCATCATTAATTATTACTGGATAAGGAAAACCAGGAAGACGCCCAATATAGCCATTAGTCTCATCCCAAGTCATGGGTTGTCTGGTTTTGTAATAGAAGTGTCTTCCATAAACTTTGCCCAGCTTAAGAGTTCCTTCAATCCATAAGTCGATAGAACACCCTTGATCTCCTGCCAAATTTACTGTCAACTGTGCACAACTAGAAAGACTTCTTAGTGTTTTTGTTACTAAATAATCTCTATTTATGCCCTTAGCTGTTAAGATTAGTACACCTCCGATTCTGATTTCTAATGTTGAGATTTTTGCAGCGCCACCATTCACATTTTGAACTTTAAGGACAAAATTCTCAAAATTTTCAAGATACGGAGTACATATCCCTGTGACTACGCTCCCATTTGTAAAGTTTTGCCGACCCCAATACATTATAGAAGAACTGCTTACTGCTGATGCAGAAACTGCCACTTTATCCATAGTAAGTAAGGAATCAGGGGCAATCTGGTCCTTTTGACAGGAGGGGAAGGACATAAAAAACAGGCATATGAGAAATGCTCCTGATGCTTTGAACCAATGGGTTCTTTTCAAGGAATTGATAATTTTTTTCATAATTGAAAGTTTTTAGTTGATAAATAAAAGATTAGAAACTAAAATGTAGCTCAGATTATGATAAGCATCATAATGTATATGTGAATTTCTACTGTATCAATTCCCTTGAAAAATAGAGATTACCGACCACTTTCCAATGATGAAAATCATTTTCTAAATAGCTAAGTTAATTTGTAATATCTTACCAATTGTCACAGAAATGTAAAGATTTGTAAAGATTATGTGAAGAAATGTTAAAAACAGATAATGAACAAAAGATGTTGCTCTAAGGTTACTTAAAATGACAATCTGGTTACATTTTCAGGCAAGTACACCCTATAGTCATCGCCCATGTCGGGTGCGTACAAAAAGGGCACAATGATCAGACATTGTGCCCCTGAGAATGCTCTTATTACTTGTCTTTTATTTCGGCAGGAAGTTTTCTAATACCCAATATTCATAATATGGAGCACTTGCACTGCTTATGCTCCTGCCAGTTGCCACTACCTTACTTCCGTCCGGGGACCATCGTAACTCACTTAAACGGTATCCTGATGGCGCCTCTCCGATTGTTTTAAGCGATCCATCACCTGAATTAATCATAAAGAGTTTCTGTGGTGAAGTCGATGATGCAGAGGTGTCTCTCTCTGTAAACATGATACGACTTCCATCAGGAGACCACGCCGTACCGTACATTTCCATGCCACCGATAGTCTTTCCGGAAGGAGCCTGATAGAGAGTGCGGCTGTTGTTTTCTTTAATAGAGAATATTTTAAGCCGGGATCCTTCCCTGAAGAGGAGGCTTTCACCGTGCAGTGACCAGGTCGCTTCGAGACCGGGAGTAGAAGAACCTATAAGCCTTGAAACACCATTCGATCCGGAGATTAGCATAAGACTGTCTCCCATTTGATAGCATAAATTCTCGCCATTGGGAGATGGCAAGCCCCAAACTAGCATTTTCACCCGTGAAAGTACAACTGCCGGTTGTTGACCATCGGTATCGCAGGTGAGAACCTCTACATCCCCTTTTTCCAGCCATCTGAAAAACATCAGCTTCCTGGCATCTGGCAGCATATTGATGTTAATCAGTGCATCTTTGTACGTCTTCGTATCAACCATTGCGCCGCTGTAAACTGTTCTTATCTCGTCCTTATCCAGAAAGACCTCATATATTCCTGCCTTGAAGGTTTTGTCCATACCGGCAAAGAACAAGGACTGATTATCCGGATGCCAGGCAACGTTAACTGCGAAATGACCCTGCAAAGGCAATTCTCTTTCGGCTCCATTTTCATCCAGCACAAACAATTTCGGGAAACTCATCTGCCCTTTTCGCGAGAGATAGGCGATCATTTTCCCATTGGGAGAATATTTAGGGAAAAAATGATCAGTGGGGTAAACTGACATTGGGGTTATGGTGCCACTAAGACTTACACTCTCCTGATCAGCAGGGATCTTGAACAGATTGGCCGGCTCAGCTCCTCCCACCATTAACAGAGATAGCTTTCCGCTTGCCGTGAAATCGTATATAAGTGTGCGCCAGCCAAGGTCCCGTTTGATTACAAATGGGGCTCCAACCGTTTCACCATCCTTCATCTCCACTCCCCAGAGATCAATACTCCGGTTTCGGTCACTCAAAAATATGAGGTGTTTTCCGTCAGGTGACCAGACAGGATTCTCGTCGCGTCCGGGATGTTCAGTCAATCTTACTTTGCGACTACCATCCGAAGTCCAGATATAGATGTCAGTATTTCCACCTTTCTCACCAAGTGAGCAAGCTACGTATTTCCCATCGGGAGAAATTTTTGCCTCGCCACGAAAATCGACTAAGTTACCCGATGCCAGAACCTGAATTTTACCATCTGAAGTGACTGTACCAATTCGTAAAGTTCGGTCTGCTGCCTCAAAAAAACATAATATCTTCTTCCCGTCTCTTGACCAGTCAGTTAGATAGATCAGGTCCACAGAATCTTTCAGAAGCACATGGGAATTTGTTCCGTCAATATCGCGAATATGAAGATCTTTTCCATTGAATGTGTAGGCTATCTTATCGCTTCCCGGAGACCACACCAGCGAGGACTCACCGCCGGCACCACTGTCAATGAATTCTTTTGATGTTCCGGTGTTGAGATCAAGGATTTCGATGCTCTTTGGTGAATTTCCAACATATACCACATAAGCCATCTTCTTTCCATCGGGAGAGAGGCGGGCAAACGGCTCATTGAGTTGGGTATAATCGAGCTTACTCATCTTCAACTGGTTGCTTGTTTCGATTTTCTCCTTGTCTTGTTTTCCGGCTGTGGCTTCGGCTCTAAGTAGAAGCGATAGTTTTTCATTAGCCAGCTTGACTTCTTCTGTTTGTTCAGGATACTTGTCAACCACTTTCCGGTAAGCTCTTTGCGCTTCTTTCACGCCCAGCTTTTCATAGCACAACCCGATATACAGTTGAGATTTCGCTGCAAATTCTCTCTCCTTCGGATATCTTTTAATAATATCGTTAAAGAGATTAATAGCTCCGTTCATATCTCCTTTTGTTTCCATGGTAAACTTAGCCTTCTCGAAAAGGATCTTGTACTCAGGCGAAGTCTGAAATCCGAATGCTGTCAATAAGACGCCAATAATAGCGACTAAAAGGAAATTTTTCTTGTGTTTCATGACGCTGCCTCCAATTTTTTTGTGAGTTTTAAATTCACATCAAATGTTGCTCTTGTAATTGTCAATGTTGTCAACCAAAAGTAAAACAATGTAAAAGAATGGGTCATCCGATAAACCGGTATCCTCCGCCATAAACTGAAAGGAGATATCTGGGATGAGATGGTTCCTCTTCAATTTTTTTCCTTAATTTAAGAATATGATTGTCAATGGTCCGGGTGGTGGGATAGGTTTCATATCCCCAGACTTTATCAAGCAAATCATTTCGTGGTACAACTTCTCCACGATGGGCAATGAAATATTTTAAAATTTCCATTTCCAGAGATGTGAAGTCCAGTTCTTTCCCTTTCCGTCTGACTTTATACCGGTCAAAATCAATTTCAATATCACCAAAAGAATATAGTGTAGAAATTGCTTTCCCCTCTTTTTCTGCATGCCTCAACCGGGCTTTTATCCGGGCTAAAAGTTCCCTGATACTAAAGGGTTTGGTAATATAATCGTCAGCTCCGATCTCGAGTCCCACCACTTTGTCAATCTCTTCTCCTTTGGCTGTGAGCATGATAATCGGAATACCTATATTTTTTTGCCGGAGTTTCTGACAGACCTCAAGACCATCCATCTCAGGCAGCATAATATCAAGAATTATCAGGTCGGGAGCTTCTTCGAGAGCTTTACGAAGACCTTCCAGGCCATTTACAGCCCAGGCGACATCATATCCTTCATCGGACAGGTTGAGTTTCAGTCCTTTAATAAGGTCAATTTCATCTTCTATTATAAGAATCTTTTTCTTCATATTGTTTTATCTTTTTCGGAGTCTGTTATTGGCAGTATCACAGAAAAGAGACTGCCTTTTCCCGGTTCACTTTCAACCTGAATCCTGCCGTTATGTGCTTCCGTAATATGTTTAATCAGTGTAAGACCTAACCCGCTTCCTCTTCTTTCGGAGACAATCTTATTTTCTGACTGATAAAATCTCTGGAAAATTTTTGAGATTTCTTTCTGTAAAATGCCTATTCCTTTATCAGCGACCTGAAGGATTACATTTCCATCATCTCTGAATAATTTCACTGTCACTTCCTTTTCCTTCAGCGAAAATTTCATGGCATTGCTCAAAAGATTAATTAAAACGCTGGCAATCGCCTCTCCATCAAAATTCATTTCCGGAAGCTCCCCGTCAATATCTTCATAAATGGCAAATCCTTTTTTCTCCAAATGATAGCGATATGATTCCAAAGTATCACGGATAACCTCTGCCAGATTTCCTTTTTTTAAATCAAATTCTTTTCTGCCCATTTCAATCCTGGAAAAATCGAGTACGTTGTTAATAAGATGCGACAGCCGCTCACTTTCCTTAGTGATTATCTCATAACATTCTTTTTTCTCCCGGTTTGTAAGATCTTCTTTGCGTTGGAGCGTTTCGCCGTAAAGACGAATGAGAGTAAGCGGGGTCTTTAGTTCGTGAGAGACATTATTAACAAATTCTGTCTTTAAGCGGGTGGTTTCAGATTCGCGGGAAATGTCACGCGCTATAAGAACAGCGCCTAAAAGCATTAATGACACGATGACAGTCAGAAGAACTCCGTAGAAAAAAATCTCCCGGCGCGCTGTCTTTTCAATGGCTTTTATTTCAGGCTGAGAAACAATAAGTTTCCAGGGCAGTGGAAACATCCTAAAAGATAAACTAAGCGATTCCTTTGATAATAATTCTTCTTCCCCTGTTATTGTATTCTGACCTCTTTCATCAATAATTTTAAAATCCAGCCCGGTATCTTTTGTAATATCTTCCAGGACTTTTGGCAGTATCAGGGTTTTTAAAATATTGAGGTCCCAGCAAAAGCCACCATAAAAAGTTTGTCCTGACTGAAAATCCGGTAGAATGGCATAAGAAACCAGAAAGAAGTCTTTATCCAAAGTGATAAGCAATCGTCCTGGTGCAACTTCACCTGTTGCACGGGAAAGGGATAAATTTTCTTTTATTTTCGAAATTGTATTTCTCTCCAGAAAATCTGTAAAAATCAGGGCTCGCCCGTAAGGAGATTGTTGGTTTTGTATATCTGTAAAAGATTTTTGAAGTTCAGGGAATTTTCCTTCATTATACGTACTGTTTAGAATTGATTCAATTTCTGATTTATAAAATCCATACACGGGAAGGTCAACTTGCCAAATCCCTTCCCGTATTTTTTCGTAAAGGTCGAGTAATATTCTAAAGGAATTTTCTTCCTTCTTCTTTTCCCGTGCAATTTCGTATAACTGAAAGCCCGCGATAATACCGTAAGGGTGACCTGCCTTGTTTTGGAACTGACTGTAGTTGTCAGAAAGTTCATTATATGTTTTTTCAGCTTCATCATATTTTTTTAATGATAGAAGGCAGCGTCCCAAACCTTCAAAAGCTATTGCGCGGCGCTGTTTTGAAGAAGTGTATAAAGTACACTCTTTATATAATTCAGCAGCGCGGGTGAAATTTTTTTGAGAGAATTCAAAAAATTCAGCTTTTTGGAAAAACTCTGCAAACCGGCTGTTTGGCATCTCCTTTTCCCATTGAATCCCTGAGGCATTTTCGTTTCCCGTTTCCGGAAAAATTATTTTATAATCAGCATCCAGCAAAAAGAACTGTCCAAAAAGAGCCTTGTCAGCCTTTTTTGACTCGATTATACGAATGAAATTTTCTGATTTTAAAGCTGTTTGTTCATATTCAAGAAGCGCTCCTTCAATTGATTTGAGTGCGGCTTCTCCTGAAATCCAAAGATTTGATTCAAGAAGTTTTTTTACAGCTTCGCGTCTCCTGGCAAAGGTACTTAAGCTTAAATAACCCACAATTAGTAAGGGAAGAAAAATTGCAAGCAGGAAAATATAGATAATTTTCCTGTGGGTAAATATTTTATGGAAAAATATTTTCATTCCTGATTTAATGATATTGGTTAAATTTTAATATCCTCTTTTAACCTATCTTATTCATGAAAATGATTAATTCATTGTTTTCCTTTGTGTTACTTAGTGTTTTACTTTGAGATACTTCGTGGTAAAAAATCCTTAACCACAAAGGAACTCAAAGGATTACACAAAGGTTCACCAAGTAAATGAATAATTAAGGTTAAAGTATATAATACTAAATTAAATCAATAAAATGTCAAAAGAATGTAAAAAATTGTCAACGAATGTCATAGGGTGAGCCACCTCCTGCCTGCCCGACTGCCTATTGATGAACCCCGAAGGACTTGCCGTGATATGGACTGTGAAGTAGCGGGGTAAATGAATCTAACGGAACCAAACTGAATGGGCCTATGGCAAGAGCGGCACCGATACGCGTGACACTACCGGGTTCCTAAAGTGCATTCCGAAAGAATTTTTCAAGTTTATACTTGTCAAGATTTCCGTTTGTTCTTACTCCGCTGCATACATCAATGGCAAAGGGCTGAACTTCTTCAATAGCCTGCCTCACGTTTTCCGGGTTTAATCCTCCGGCAAGAAATACCGGGCATTTAGAATTATCGCGGATCTGCCGGCTTAGTTTCCAGTTATGAACTCTGCCGGTACCTCCAAGTTCTTTAATTTTCAATTGGGGGTTACCGCTATCAAGAAGTAATGCGTCAACCAATCCGGAAATGCCAATAGCTTCATCAACGGATCTTTCATCAACGATATGTATCACCTGCACAATTTTTACAGAAGGAAGAGCGGCTTTCAGTTGGCTATAGGTTCCTTCGGACAATGAGTCAACAATCTGAATTGTATTCGTATTTGTCCGGCGATGATGTTTGATTATCTCTTTTACAGATGTTTCGCTTGTCAGGAGAAAAGTAGCAACAGGCGGAGGAACAGTCAATGCTATTCGCCTAATCAATTCGTCCGGAATCGGTCCCGGTCCACTTGGCATCCTGGCAACAAGTCCGATTGCAGAGGCGCCAAAATCAATAGCTGTATTTGCTTCTTCTATTGTGCTGATACAACAGATTTTAATTCTTGTTTTCATATTTTCAGGGTTGCGTGGTAAAAGTCTTTGGAGTATGTCGGATGAAACTTAAAAGGATTGAGAAAGAGCAGCGTGTTCATAATAAATAAGTTACATTAAAGTGACATTTCGTTTTCGTGGTTTTCTACAGTTTTGGTTACGATTTTTTTTTGGTTTCAAAGATAAATATCCTTACGGGTATAAAGCCGGTAAGAAAGTCCTGTCAGCAACAAAGAGATGCCGGCAAAGTACAACACATGCCATAAATCAAGCTTGTAAGCCGGGTTAATTGCATCCATACTGGCATATTTAAAGGGGCTCAGATACCCTATTTTTGAAGCGCTTTCTGTGATCTTCGAAAGCGTATAGACAAAATAGAAGATTAAAACAAGTCCTATGCTGAAGGTAGTGACAGGTTTTGGCCTTTTAACCAGGGTTGATATGAAAAGCCCGATAGCGCCGAACAGGATATTCAGCAAGAGAGTGTACATCGACAGGATAATAAATGCCCTGATGCTGAAAGGTCCGTTCTTAACCAACTCCAGACATATAAAGCCTGCAAGGGAAGTGACCATGTTCAATATAAAAATATGAATAAAAACCACAGCGAGTTTACTAAAGAAAATCTCACCGCGGGTAATCGGCCGTGTCAACAAGTATTCAGCAGTTTTATCGTACTCTTCCTTAAGCAGGATATTGGAAGCAAGTACAACGGCAAAAATACTCCCGAGGACCATCATATAAATAACATTATTGGCAGCATAGAAGCCCAGTACTGAAAGCAAATCGTTGAAATTTGAGATACCTTTGAACTGAAGCGCACCTTTTGGAACCAGACTAATCATCCCCAGGATCTTTGACTGGTTTTCCACAAAAGTACGATACACCGACATGGTAACCGAAATGAACAGGGTTATTACTATCATCCATAAAATGAGACTGAACAAGTTTCTTCTCATCTCCTTTAAAAACAGATTATTGTTCATTTGCTTTACCCGTATTACTTATAATAATGCATGAATATTTCTTCCAGCGACGGTTCTTCAATCGTCAGGTTAACCATCTTCCTGCCTGCCATCAAACCAACCAGATTATTAATATCGCCTGAGTACATGAACGATAGGATATTGCCTAACCTGATTATTATATGTTCAATGCCATCGATCCTGAAATTTTCTTCATTCATCTGATCAGCAAACTCGATGTGTACCTTTTTCAGTTGTTTCTTTCTCAGGTTTTCAATATCCTCAAGCTTAATGATTTGTCCTTCTTTAATGATTGCCACACGTTTACAGAGCATTTGGACTTCATTGAGTATATGAGAAGAGAAAAAGATAGTCATCCCTTTCTGATTCTCCGATCGAAGAAGTTCAAAGAAATTTGCCTGCATCAGTGGATCAAGACCTGTTGTTGGTTCATCAAGGATGAGAAGCTTAGGATAGTGTAACAGGCTTTGAACTATTGATACTTTCTTCCTGTTTCCCATTGACAGATCAGCAATTTTCCTTTTCAGGTCAAGTTCAAACAATTCCGAGAGTTCAGTTATCCTGTGTGCACCGTTCGGTACCTCGTGGAAACGGATACAATAGCTCAGGAATTCATTTACCACCATTGAAGGATATGCATTTGCATCTGAAGGGATATACCCAATCATTCGTTTGATCTTTTTTGTTTCCCTGATAACATCCATACCCATTATCCTTGCGCTTCCTCCAGAAGGGAAGATAAGGTTAAGTAATATCCTGATGGTTGTTGATTTGCCGGCTCCGTTTGGACCTATAAAACCAAAGATCTCACCTTCCCCGATCTCTAAGTTAACATGCTCAATTCCCCTGGCTTTTCCGTAGAATTTTGAAAGATCGGTAATATCAATTATTGGCGTACTCATTACAGTTTCTTTATTGTTCAGGCTTCCCCGGAAAATCTGAAATGGTTGCAATTGGCTAAGCGATGGTTAAACCGTTGTAAAATTCAAAAATAGTAAAAGCGTGTATAAATGACAGCCTCTTCAGTGGAAAACTTAAAGATAAAAATATAAATCCGCACCTCATTTGGAATATTTGCCGTTGTTTTGACTATAAATGGTTTTTGCCATGTAGCAGAAATATTTTGTGTGATAATTAACACGTTGCAATGTATTTATTATTAGATATATATGAGGGGTAGAGTGGGGGGGGGATAAAATTTGATTATTTAAAAATCAAACAGTATTTTTGCTTTAAACTACGGCATCAAAAAAAGCAGCATTTAAAAGAGCCCATTTTGAATTAAAGATAAGCACAATCGCCAAACTTTAACATTGTCTCAAAATTCAGAATAATGAAAAGATTTGCAATTAACATATAACAGCAATCATGAATATCGTGAAATCAATGTTTTTTAAAATCATCAAAAGAAAAGAATTTCTTCTATATCTTGTAATATTTACTGTAGGTCTGAATTTATTTGGTTGGTTTTCTGATAATTTGAGTTTAACCTCCTTTTCTAATATATATACGCCTATCTCACCCATTGGAGGAGTATCATTTATTACTTTATGTATTCTTTTCCTTTTTAATATTTATTTCGAAAAATCGCGATTAGCAAAATTATCAGTAACATTCATAATAATAATTGCATTTTATTACAGCGCTATTTTTTTCAATTGGGATGTTCAATATGTTTTTATTAGAAATCTTGAAAAATTTGGGGAGGCTCAAACAGGTTATATTTCGCCAATATCTTCATTATTGTTTATTTTTATTTGTATAAGTATTTTGAGTGTCAGACAAAATAACTCCGATATAATCAAGTATTCAGGTGGCAGTTTATCATTACTGCTATTTCTTATATCTTCAGTTTTATTAATAGGATACCTTTATAAAGCGCCTCTTCTGTATGGTAGCAAAATTATTCCTGTTTCGTTACCGGCGGCTATTTTCTTCATGTTATTCAGCATTACATTACTTCGGGTAATCAAAATGCAATTCTGGTCATTCAATCTTATAAAATATAATAAAGTTACACTAAAGCTGCTAAAATCGTTTTTACCCGTTATTATTTTCATAGTTATTTTGGAAGGTTATTTAATAACTAACCTTTCTTTCAATATTAATAACCCAACACTGTCAACAGCTCTTATTTTATTTATTGTTGTCCCTATTACAATATTTCTTGTAGTTAAAGTATCATCGTTTATTGGTAATCAGCTACATATAGCAGAACGAGCTTTAGGAGAAAGCGAAAAGAAATATCGGAGTATAGTCGAAAATTTAGGTGAAGGAATAGGACTTGTAAATTCTGATGAGGAATTTGTATTCGCTAATCCTGCTGCTGACATAATTTTTGGAGTAGGTAAAGGAGAATTATTTGGGAAAAGCCTTGCAGAATTCTTTAATGAAGAGCAGTATATAACAATACTCAATCAAACAAAAATTCGTAAGTCAGGGCAAAGTAGCAGTTATGAAGGTGAATTGACTCTACGGGATGGTAATAAGCGAAATGTAATTATTACGGCAGTACCTCAATTTGACGATAATAAAATGTTTATTGGTGCACTTGGCATATTCAGAGACATAACAGAATTAATGCAATACCAAAAACAATTACTTAAACTGAATCTCGACAAAGACCGTTTTATATCAATACTCGGACACGATTTAAAAAGTCCGTTTAATGGTCTTCTTGGTTTATCAGAATTGTTAACGAAAAACATTCGTAAATACGATATTGATGAAATTGAAGTTTTTGTAAATCATATTAACAAATCAGCGCGAAAAACCTATAATTTACTGGAAGACCTATTGATGTGGGTGAGATCGCAATCTGGCAAAATTCCTTTCAAACCACAAAATCTTATTTTTGCAGATCTCTGCAGGAATATTCTTGACATTCATAAGTCAGGTGCCGATGCAAAACACATAACAATCAATTGCAATTTTATAGATGAGATAACTGTTTTTGCAGATATTGATATGGTTAAAACCGTAATGCGAAATCTTGTTTCGAATGCAATAAAATTTACGAACAATAATGGCACAATAAATATTAATGCAGAGGAAAATTCTGAAATTGTAGGAATATCAGTTTCCGACAATGGAATTGGAATAAAACCTGATAATTTAACAAAACTGTTTGATATTACACAAGTTCTTACAACAACAGGTACGGCTGAAGAAGCAGGAACGGGTTTAGGCTTGTTGCTTTGTAAAGAATTTGTAGAAAAACATGGTGGTACAATTTGGGTCGAAAGTGAAGTAGGAAAAGGGAGTGATTTTAAATTTACCTTACCAATATTTGTTGAACAGGCTGTTTAAGCGGTACAAAAAGAGCCCCTGAAAAAATTCAGGGGCTCTTTACAATCTAGTTTGTTGACAACTTAATATCTATTACTCAGAGCCTCCATCCCACCATACTTTAGTGGTGAGCTCATCAGGCATAGTTGCTCCTGTTAAATAATTAGGATTGCCGGTAACTTCCGTAGCCGGAAGACGTAGTTTTCGTGGAATAGTTCCTCCGGTATCGTTTCCGGGATAATTCACCGGAGTAAGAGCAGGATAACCGCTTCTTCTCCAGTCTGACCATGCTTCCCACCAGTTCAT
>JBAXXU010000042.1:0-31256 GCA_037127735.1 Bacteroidota bacterium | reverse complement strand
ACCTCTTAGATTTACTACATGCCCGGCACACCCAATATTAAGTCCCTGACGGGACAATGGAATAGTTATCAGTTATAAAATAGCCCTGCCAAAAGTTGTAAGGGCATATAAACGCAATTTTTTTTATAATTTTCATGCGCATCAGGGATCATTAATATTGGAGATTCCTCATTTCGCTCTTTAGTCTTTGTTTTTATTTAGTTGATTTACAGTGGCTTCATTCGGAATGACACTTTCTATTTTGGACAGAAAGGGGGAAGAAGCGGCGATTCGCAGTCCGGGATATAAATTTGAAATTTGATATGGGCGAATCGCCGCTTCTTCCCCTCCCCCCATAAAAATGATATGTCATTCCGAAAGAATCCACCGCAAACAAATCTCATGCCATAAGGAAATGCCGGCTAAAGGTGGATGAATGAGGAACCTCCTGCTCCTGTAACAGTTCTTCCAAAAGATTTTAAATGAATTTGCCGGTTGGCGGAAAAATGTGTAGAGACGTTGCATGCAACGTCTCTACCTTATTCTTATTCTGTCAGATTTGCAATTATGCCTCGTATTTTTGCTCCGAGTGCTTCATCAACTTTACCCATAACTATCTCAACCATATCTTTCTCCAGTGTGGCAATTTTATGAACCCTAATTACTGATGCCAATTTTAATCCCGCTTTTTCCCAGTTTCCGATAAAAACATCATGTTTGGTATTGTATAGTTTACCGGTTATCCGGCAAACAATAATGTCACCGTCATTAAAATCATTAATTATCAGGGCAGGGCGTCTTTTAAATGTTTGAGTATTTGTGTAAGGGAATTTCAATAATACGATATCACCAAAAGATAATTTGTCCATAATTAGTTATTATCATATATGGCATCTGAATCAGCATATCCTTTCAAGAAATTCATGGCTGCTGAATCCTGAAAGACTACATTGTCGTAAATCTCAGAGTCATCAATAAAAACGATCACCCTTATATCTTTATCCTTATTGGTTTTTAGCTCAGATTGAATCTTTGCCGGTATGTGAATCTGATTATTTTTTATTTTTGATTTAAATTCTATTGCTCTCATAGTTAAAATCTTTGCACAAAGATAATAAGTTTATTCCTGTCCATTATCTTAAAGTTCTTATATAATTTCCACATGATTTTTACCATGACCTTCAATGCTCAAACAAGTTTTTTTCAAGAACTTTGGCTGCACTCGGAAATGCTTAAATAAATTTGGCATTATCACAAATTCATCCGATTGCGCTAATAGAAAACGCGATGGGATTTCCAACCGGAATTGCCGGGCCATTTTGTGGTGCCGGGTTCCGTATTCCGACAACATTCCCGTAGAGACAAGGCATGCCTTGTCTCTACAATCGTTGCCGAATACAATTATTCCCGAATCCTGACCAATCGTCCCCATGCAACCGGGTTTATTGCAAAATATCCAACGGGGTAAACAGGCAATTCATCGTAGGTGCCATCTATTTTCAAAAATTCGACCACTTACTTCGACTGCGCGCAGTACAAGTCGTGGTAAATAAATCAAATAGCCGAATTGTCAAATAAATCACAAATCCCTGACACACCGAACAGAAAAGCCATAGCGCTTATAGTAGTTGCTTCTGTATACATTGGTGTTATAGTAGTACACGTACCTGTACCAGGCGTATGAGGTGGAGTCCTCCGTAGAACTCCACCAGTGCCCGTAGTTCCCAATGTAGTAGTATGTTCCATTGTGGTTACGGTAGCCACCCGGCAGGGCTGTAAAATTTGTTTCGTTGGTTGCGCCTGTATTAGGGGTTAGCCAATGGGTTAAACCGATTTCCTTTAGTTTGCCGCCGGCAACAGCTTCGCCTCCCAAATAGTCTGTTAATGTTGTCCACTCGGCATCAGTTGGCGCATGCCAGCTTGTGGGACAAACATTTTTGCCCCCGTTGCTTGCCACCTTCGTAGCAGCATTATTATCTACTGCATACCAGTTATACAGTCTCCCATAAGTAGTTGAATTAGCAGGATCATTACTGTAATCGCAATACGCACCTGTGGTTGCGGCAGTCCATGTTGCATCAACCGTTATATTGGATATTGCTGTGCCATCGTTGTATTTCGTTGTTTTAAGGTTTTCTGCCATCCAAACCTGTGAGCCAATAGTAACAGTATTATAAGTATTGCCGTCAATGTCGGATACAGTTGCCGGCGCTGAAGGCGTTACTGAATTTGAAGCCGAGCTTGGCAAACCGGTACCATTGGCATTGGTGGCAGTAACTGTGAAGCTATAAGCTGTTCCATTGCTAAGACCTGTTACTGTTATAGGACTGACAGAACCTGTGGCTGTTAAACCACCCGGACTTGAAGTCACTGTATATCCGGTTATTGCCGAGCCACCATCGCTGGCCGGGGCTGTAAATGTTACCGTGGCCTGGCCATCTCCTGCTGTCGCTGTTCCTATTGTTGGCGCTCCCGGAACACTAATAATAACTTCTCCCTGCAAACAACGAACAGAATAACCCTCTTGCTTGCCAGTGAAGATGCCTCCCTGGATGCTGAAATTGCTACTGCCGTTGAACAAGTAACGACTATAGGCATTTGAAGTAGAGTACTCTGCAGAGGACCACCAGATACCTGCGAGCTCAATATTACCGAAAGCCCCATTGTTGAAATGGCCGCCACCCGGCAGGGCTGTAAAACCTGTTTCGTTGGTTGCTCCTGTATTAGGAAATATCCAATGTGTAGTCCCTGTTTCCTTCAGTTTTCCACCCGCAATAGACTCCCCTCCCAAAAAGGCTGTAAGCATTGTCCACTCTGCATCACTTGGCACATGCCAGCCGGTGGGACAAACATTTTTACCCCCATTGCTCGTTGCATCAACTACATACCAGTTGTACAATGCTCCATAGGTAGCTTTATAGGTAGCTTCATCATTATTATACCAGCAATAACCTGGTGTGGTCAATGCTGCCCATGAAGTATTATCAGTAACCTGTGGAATTGCAGTATTATCGTTGTATTTCGTTGTCTTCAGGTTTTCTGCCATCCATACCTGAGCGCCAATAGTAAGAGTATAATAAGTATTCCCGTCAATGTCGGATATTGTTCCATATATAAGCGGCGTTATCGTCACCGTAACCGGGGAGCTTGAATTGGTTCCCGCGTAGGCCATAATTGTGTACTCATGGAGCTTGCCTCCGGTTAAACTGTTATCAATATATTGAGCTATACCCTTTGTCTGATCCGGCAAAGCTGTTTCTGCTCCATTGTCAACCTTCTTTGTTATCTTAAACCCCGCTATGTTGTTCACAGGCTGGCTCCAGGTAAGCTTCACCGTTGTGCCTTCCTGAACAGATACGAAATTCGCCGGGGCCCACGTATCTTTCGGGCAGGCAGGGTCGAACGGGTTGTTCCACTCCCTTTTATCGCAGGCAATTAACAGGAGAACAATAGCAATCAGTATGAATATATTTGTCTTCATAGTTTATTATTAAAAATGATATACCATTCCAACTCCGGTTTCATTGTAGGTTAACCCCAATGTTTGTTTTTTAGCTTTACCCTGTTTGCCTGCCTTGATAATGAATTCAAAGGCGCTTACTCCTGCCAACGCGAAACAGATTGGATATACTGTGTCAAAGGTCTTTACTTTCTGGTGCAAAGCGTCAGCATCAGTTGTTGAATTCTGATACTCTGAATAGTATTTTCCTGACTGAATGTAACTAAACGCCCCTGCCGATAAAGTTGCCAATCCGGATACCAGCCAGAAGTTCTTGCTTTTCCTGTATTTGTTATAATCGTTGTTCAGCTTCATGTTGGGTTTAATATCAGGTTCCGCCCCGGCTTTTCCAGTTATAGTACCCGCGGGGCCGCTTACAACCAGCGCTTCATTTAACTCTGTAGTTTTTCCTTCTGCAATGGTTATCGGTTTATTTATGTCATTATATCCTTTTTTGGTTAGCTGCAGCTCGTAGTCGCCGATCTGTAAATTGTTAATTGTATTGGGCGTTTTTCCCTGCTCTTTGCCGTTTAATTTAATTGCCGCCCCCGATGGAGTAGTTATTATATCTATCGATCCAAAAATGGGAGCCGGGAATAGGTCAATGTTTTGTTCTTCGCCAATTACGACTTCGATGTCCTTTTTCGCGGTCGCGTACCTGTAAAGTCGCGCTTCGATGGAATAAACTCCGCTGCCAAGGCGCCCCTGCCACGATCCTTTACCTTTCAATCCATTGTCAATAAATATTTCTGCATTCTCTAAAGTTTTGATGGTTATATCTGCAAAATTGGGGGTCAATAATAGTTTTACCGTATCTGTCACTCCGTCCCTTACAGTTACTTTTTGTGCAACCGGCTGGTAGTTATCTTTAATTACCTGCACGGTGTGTGAGCCGCTTGCCAATGGCGAACTTTTACAGGGCGAGGTTTCATCGAGTGTCTCGCCATCAACTATCACTTTGGCACCGGGCTCAGGTTCAGTTGTTATCAAAAGGAAGCCAAATGCAGGTTTCAGAATAGCGTTCACTTCTGTTTTTGCATCGGTGATCTCTATTTTTCCTGCTTCGGTATAATATTTTGGCGCCTCAACGCGGTATGTATAACTTCCCGGTTTAAGTTTGGCCTGGTAGGTCCCGTTTTTAACAAACTTCTCGTTCAGATAGACCATTGCATCAGGCGGCTCAGGAGTGATAACAAGCCATTGGCTGACAATCGTTTCCTGCACTGTTGTAACAACGGTACCCGAAATCAGCACCAGCTCGTAAACCGTGGCCTTTTCAATAGGTTGGGGGAACATGTAATCGCGCATAAAACCCAGCTGAGGATGCGATATGCTTATACGTTTCGCACCGTAGGGAACATAAACCCATATCTCCGAAGTCTTCTGCAATGTTTTGACAATGCCCACCAGCCCACAATCGAATGAAAAACCCGTTTGGGTGGTAACCACTTTTATGATGGCACAGATATCGCCATTCTGGTCAGTAAGCGGCGCTGCCACCCGCGCATCCATGTCGTTTGGCAGCCGGCGGAACGATTTTACCGCGGGCTGGGCAAAGAGCGCCATGGAGAAGGCTAAAAGCAAAAGTAAAAACAAAATTTTTCTCATCATTTATCCTTTTAACTTTTATTAAAAATCAGATAACCCGTAAATACTCCCGTCAGGGTTCTTTTCAGGTTGCCATGTACGAACATGTATCTGGGGTGTAAGTGTGTCAGAGAGATCAACCAGCAGGAAAAGATATCCTGAATCGCCGTAATTGGTTGAGAAGTAATCTTGTTTTATCTGTATCCCGTACACATCATTCCCCTTACCTGAACGGCGTATGGTATTATCGGCAAACCTTAAATTTATAAATTCATTACCGGCGAACGAATACCTGAGCCTTTTCAAATACTCTGTTTTCGTCTGGCGGTTATATCTTACGATTTCATTTTTAGCATACCTCGAGTCAGGCGAGTTATTTACCCTGGTTACATATCCGGTGATTATAAGGGCATCGTCCGAAAAGATATTACTTATATAGTCGTACCGTTTAAGGGCAAAAGCTGTTTTATAGTTCTCGAGGAAACATATCAGCAGCAACCGGTTTTCGGGGCTCCAGGTGTCGTTTAATGCAATATCTTCAATGCTCTTATCCGACAGGCTGAAGGTGATGTTGCATATTTTATTTTCTTTATCGAAATAAAAAACCACTTCCTCGATAAATGTACGGTTGTTAGTTTTAAAGTTGAAGCTCATGGGTATTGAGCGGCATATAGTGTAGTCGCCATATTGAAAATATTTCAGGTCAGGCAACCTGAGAATCCGGGCGTTCCCGTATTGTAACAGGCTCTGGAAAACAGAATAACCGCCGGCGGTAAAAAAGGGTTGTACTTTTGAATAGTTTTTAGAGGTAATGGCTGCAATCACCCTCTTCATGATACTGTCATTTTTCCCCATATCAACGAGAGGATGTATGCTGCCGACACTGTTTGCCGGTTTCGCTGTTTCCTTTTGAACCTTTGATTCAGGTTTGGGCGTTACCGTTTTGCTGATTGTTATATAGCTGTCTTTATATGGAACCTGAGGCAGTTTTTGCATTACATCGCGCAGTTCCAGATCAATATTGGCTTCTCCTTCAAATGAATATTCGGCCTTCAAACGGATCGTGGCGCTATTTTCAGATTTTGACAATTCCACGATGCCCATCCCATCTTTGGCGCTGACAATATTTGACCAGTCCTGCCCACTCCAATAAGTATAATCTAAATTGCGCACGGGCTCGTTTTTATATTGTATATCGAGAATATAATTTGAATACCCCTCATTATTCTCTATACTGTCAACGCGAAAAGATAAATCGGTAAAGATCTGATTTATTTGTACCGGCAGCCAGGTAACAAGCAGTTCTTCGCTACCCGATTCAGAAAGCATCTTGATACCCGCCTCCGGATGACTTCTTAAAAGTGTTTGCGACCAGTAGAAATAACGTAATGCATCGGCAATTTGTAAATTCTTTAAAGCTGTTTCGCCACTATGGGCCAGTTCAATAAGTTTATTTTTTCGCGATTCGAATATCCTGGCAATTTCACTTCGTTTCACGTACCTGAAAACTATTGCATCAGGTTCATCCTGCAGGACCATGCGCTCTGTATTATTGAGCGTGGCATTTGAATAGGTTTTGACCATGCCGTTAACCATCTCTTTAAATTTATTATCTGTTTCGGTTACAGTACGCTCAAAATTGCTTTCAACCTGTGTTGATATCTGCCCTATTATTTCGGCTAAAGCAGCCTGATCGGCTGCCTTTATTGTTATGCCGTTTCCCTCGCCCCACAAATATGTCAGGCGATTGGCTTTAATTGATTCAACTGTCTGAGCTGTCAGTGGTTTCTGCAATAAGCTCAAAATAGGTAAACTACCGATTATTAGAAAAAATCTTCTATTAAGCATATATTCTTGATAAATAAGTTGTTTTTTTTGGGACCATATCATTCGATAATAAGGAACTAAACGTTTAACATTTTAATTCAATATATCTTTGAGGACATTAACTTTTTTCTGCGAGTGGTCTTTGTCGTAATCGAACATAAGATTGCCTTCAGATCTGAACAGGCGAATAAAATTAAGATCGTACCATACAACCATTTTCCCCACCTTAATGCCCGATAACACATCGAATTGAATATTGCCCGAGGGCATTGAACTGATAACGATATTTGCCTTATTCTTCACCTTTATTTTATCAATCAGTATATCATCACCTTTTTCGGTCATAATGGTAATAATCCCATTATCTTTCTTCACGAAGCTTATTTTTCCGAGGTTCTCATATATATTCGGGGAGGTCGTTTTAAATGCAGGGTTATACTTATCGAGCGCTGTCTGTGTATCTTTTCCTGAAAGTGTTATACCTGCATCGCCAACAAGGTTAATGGCGGCAATAAGCCCGGCAATACCTTTGTCGGCGCCATCAACAATTAATGCATCGTTCTCTTTCTTAAGCATCTCACTTGAAGCTAATTCAGCGATACTTGCAAAACCGGCAGTTTTTGTTGATGGTGTTGCAGCAAATACGCGGTTCATGATGCCATTATACACCACTTTCCCTGCGCCATCGGCATAAAGTCCATAATCATTAAAATCATCGGAAGCCTCTGTACGCATCATACCGAGTCGCTTTCCTTCGGCAGTGTAGGTTGCAGAAAAAGCAACCGGGGTTTCGGAAGGAATAGTGTCAATACTGAGCTTTTTTATCCATCTTATATTACCTTCAGGTGTAAACGAAGCGAGAAAGGCATCGGCCTTTTCTTCCCGCGTTGTCAAAGATAAGCTGCCTGCAGTAAGTTTCCCGCGAAAAGATCCGGCAACAAAGATGTTCCCGTTCTTATCGGCAATTGTTGAAACGCCGACAGAGTTGCCCGTGGCTGTAATAGATTTTACCCACCCGGGCTTACCTTCAGATGATAGCCGGCCCACGAAGCAGCCATTCACATTCCCTGTGCCGGGTAATGTCATCCCAACAAAACTTGCTGTTCCGCTGTAATAGCCTGTCAATACCGAAGAACCATCGCTGAGCCTTACCAGGTTGTTCAGGTTGCTGCCGGGGTAACATCCGCCTTTTTCAGCAATGCTCCACTGCAACTGACTGCTGATAGCTGAGCCGCGTATATTATCCATTGGTACAACGATAGGCGATAAACCTATGTAATTTGGCATCGTGCTGCCAACGGTTGCCCCTATATATGTCGGATCGGAAACAACATACCTCGCATCGTTATAAGTGATATAATCACCCGGTACCTGCACGGGAAACTGTACAGCGGCGGCAACGTGATCGGGATATTCAAGCCCAACAACATTGAGCCCGAGCAACTCCCTGACAAGATAGGAAAACAGGACTGCTCTGTCTTCGCAGTCACTGTAAGGATAAAAGAACACCTCTTCGGCAAAAAAGAATTTTTCGCGGCCAAACTGTTCCGGGTCAGTTTTATACGCGAATGCATGCTGAACAAAACCAAGCAGGAAATTCACGGCCTGCTGATCAGTCATCCCGGCTAAAACAGGCTTGAAAGAGTCAGCTAACGATTCTTTAGCCTGTAGCGAAACGACTGCATTGAAATAAACAGACATTTCGAGTTGGGGATAATCCTTGTAAAGGTTCACGAGACCCTGGTCGTAAGTAACCATTATCTCGTGTGTTTTTCCCTGGTGATCGAACTTAAAGTTTTTTGTAGCAGTTTTGCGGCCCAGATTCATCGGGGAAGAAATGTTGAAATCAATAGCGCGATTTGCTCCTGCATAATCTTTGTCGTATGTATTTAATTGATTTCCTTCTGTTTTAGTCATGATATAATATTTCATACCTGCTTCTGAAAGAAAGCTTGTGCTGTAAATTGTATTGCGCGAAGGAAGAAGGAGCACGATTGTATTTTTCTCGGTTGCAAGTCTTACCCCATAACCCGACCTGAGCATCAGGAACCATGCAGCCAGCGTCTGTCCTGTTTCATTGCCGGGATAAAGCGATTCGGCAAACTCCTTAACAAGCAGATAATAACTGTAATCGTTCAGGTTCATCTGCCCTTTTTGTTCCAGCAGTTTATCAACAAGCGGTGAATAGTTTGAAGCGCTGACTTTCTCCCAGTAGCGCGCTATCTCTGTACTGCCTTTCTGTTCTGACACTTCTGCCTGGAAAGATGGGTCGTATTCAAAATAAACCGGTACTCCGTAAAAGTTCAGTGTTACCGGGATACCATTTATTACAGGCAAGTCAGGCTTGCGCACGGGCGGCTGAGGCAGAAGTTCCGCGAGCTTAGCGGTATCGGCAGGCGGTATCGGTTTAGCAGGGATCAGTTTGTTTTCTGACACTGCCTGACCCGGTTTTGGCTTGAATTCAGGAATGGTTAATGGCTTTGGCTTCTCAGGAATTTCTTCGCCGTTAAATATTTTGTAAGCCCGCCACTCTTTTTTCAGGAAGTCTGAATACTCCTTATCACTTTTGGTAACATAGTCCTGAAACTCTTTTCGCATCTTGTCCATGTAAGCTGATGCCTCCTGTTTAAATTTTCTGAAGTTCTCGGCTTCCTGTTTCCTATACTCTTCGAAGGTTTGTGCAAAGAGGGGTTTACTTCCTATCAAAAGGAAAGTAATCATGCTAATTAAAAGTACTTTAATAAATTGTTTCATTGCTTTTTGGAATTGATTTCTGAACTTTGCAAGTTAAACAGAATCTTTTGTTAAGCTTGTAGGTCAAACTCCCAAATCTTTGTAGGGGTTTTTCCTACAAGGGTTGAAATACCGCACTTAAAAGCGGGTTTGATGAGAGGTCGCCTGTGAATTATCGGTTTAAAATCAATATTAAGCTTAATTCTTTCTATCTTCGCTATAATCATTGTTACTTCGGTACATGTAATTTTCTAAAGGTCGGTTTTCAATCTATCTTTGTTTATGATAACGTTTATTCTCAATAACCAACAGGTGAGTTCTGATAAGCCGGCAGGGCCTTCTTTAATTGATTTTATCCGGTACGAAATGGATCTGCCCGGTACAAAAATTGGTTGTCGCGAGGGCGATTGCGGAGCTTGTACCGTCCTTGAAGGCAGGCTCCAAAATGGTAAGGTGAACTATAAAAGCATAGTCTCTTGTCTCACCCCTCTCGGGAATGTTCATGGCAAGCATATCGTTACTGTAGAGGGAATTAATATGGTGCATCTTTCGCCTGTTCAAAAGGCAATTGTTGATAATTCCGCTACACA
The DNA here is from genome assembly GCA_037127735.1 of Bacteroidota bacterium. Lineage (GTDB taxonomy): Bacteria > Bacteroidota > Bacteroidia > Bacteroidales > VadinHA17 > LD21. The sequence goes on along the minus strand of JBAXXU010000042.1, from coordinate 21,041 downwards.
ATGCGGCTTCTGTTCACCCGGCTTAGTGATGTCGCTTACCGCTCATTGTCTGTCAGAAGAAAAATCCGGTAAACAGAAAGCTATTGCATCTGTTAGCGGGAATATCTGCCGTTGCACAGGTTATAAATCAATTGAGAAGGCAGTTGATGATATATCTAAACTCCTGGAAAATAAAAACATAGAAGACCCGGTCAGGTGGCTTGTTGAGAAAAGATTTTTACCCGGTTACTTTTTGACTATCCCTGAAAGACTTACTGAAATAGAAAAAAACTATTCTGGTTCTGACATCAATGATATAATTATTGCAGGCGGTACCGACCTTATGGTACAAAAAGCAGAGGAGTTGGCTGAAGCAAATATTAATTCTTTTCAGGATAAAAAAGATTTAAAGGATATAAAAGTTGAAAACGGGAAGTGTATAATCGGGGCAGCAACAACTTCAAGTGAAATTGAACAGTCATCTGTTATTAAAGAGTATATTCCTGAGATTTCATCTTACTTCAAGCTGGTTGCATCTGAGCCCATAAGAAATATGGGAACTATAGCAGGCAATATTGTAAATGCCTCTCCTATTGGCGATTTAACCATTATGTTCCTTGCATTGGATGCAGAAGTAAATGTTGAAGGTTCCGAAGGCAACCAAACGATTCCCCTGAAAAATTTCTTTTCCGGTTATAAAAAGCTTAATATTAAAAATGATGAGTTTATTATAAGTGTAACATTTACACTTCCTGCAAAGCCAATTCTTTTCAACTTTGAAAAGGTCAGCAAGAGAACACATCTTGATATTGCCGGCGTTAATAGCGCTATTCAGGTAATAATGGATGGTAAAAAGGTTAAAGAATGTTATCTCTCAGCCGGGGGGGTAAGTCCGATACCTCTTTTCCTGATCAAAACATGCGAATTTCTTAAAGGGAAAACGATTTCTCCTGAAGTTATCTTTGAAGCTAACACAATAATGCAGGGAGAGATATCACCAATCAGCGATGTGCGTGGAAGCAGAGAGTATAAGAGACTGCTGCTCCGTCAGCTGTTTTTTGCTCATTTTTTAAAGCTGTTCCCCGATAGAATGGCAGTAAATGATTTTCTTCAAAAAATATGATATGAACAACATAGATTCCATAAATCATGTAACAGGTAAATCGGTTTATCTTGATGATATCCCGATACAGAAAGGAACCCTTCATGCAGTAATTTTCAGCTCACCGGTCGCATCCGGAAAAATTGTTCATTTAGATATTTCTTCAGCTCAATCTCTTAATGGAATTGAGAGGATCATTACCTGCAAAGATATTCCCGGGAAAAACCAGATTGGAGGAATCATAGAAGATGAGCCCCTTTTTGCCGAAAATGAAGTTCATTTTCAGGGGCAACCAATTGCATTAATCGTGGCAAAGGATGAGCATACAGCCAGAAAAGCCCTCAAAATGATAAAAATTAAAATTGAAGAATCGGAAGCTGTTATTGATTCCCGTATTGCAAAAGAAAAGGGTCTTTTGCTTATTCCCCCGAGAACATTCAAAATGGGAGATATTGCAAGTGCATGGTCAAAATGTGAATACATCTTCGATGGAAATGTTGAGAGTGGCGGACAGGAACATCTCTACCTCGAAACACAGGGGGCCTACGCCTATCCTATTGATAATGGCAGTATTAAAATTCACTCCTCAACACAGGGGCCAACAATTGTCCAGAAGACTGTCGCGAAAGTTCTTGGAATTTCCATGAACCGGATAGAGGTAAATGTAACCCGGATAGGTGGTGGTTTCGGGGGAAAAGAGGACCAGCCATCGGGGTTCGCGGCAATGGCTGCCCTTGCTTCATATCTTCTGAACAAACCCGTAAAACTTTCACTGCACCGGTTGGACGATATGAGAATGACAGGAAAGCGGCACCCCTATAGCTCCGATTTCAGAATCGGCCTTTCAAAAGATAATAAAATTCTTGCCTTTCAGACTACTTTGTCCCAGAATGGTGGCGCTTCTGCAGACCTCTCCCCTGCTATCATGGAGCGAACGCTGTTCCATTCCACAAATGCATATTTTATTCCGAATACCGAAGTAACTGTTTACAGTTGCAAGACCAACCTGCCTCCAAATACTGCATTCAGAGGTTTCGGCGCTCCCCAGGGGATGTTTGTCATAGAATCGGCAATTGCAAAAGCAGCAGAAGAGTTGAACATTCCTGCAAGGGTAATCCAGGAAAAGAATTTTTTGAAAGAGAATGATGAATTTCAGTATGGCCAGATCGCAGAAAAGGTGAACATTGGTAATTGCTACCAGACTGCCGACAAACTTTATGTATTAGAGAAAATTGAAAAAGAAATCGAAGATTTCAACAAAAATAACGTATTGGTTAAAAGGGGAATGGCAGTCATGCCTGTCTGCTTCGGGGTTTCATTCACAAATACGCGAATGAACCAGGCACGCGCTCTTGTTCATATCTATCAGGACGGTAGCGTTGGTATCAGTACCGGAGCGATAGAGATGGGCCAGGGCGTAAATACCAAGATGGCTATGATCGCTTCAAAAGTCTTTTCCATTGATATCAAAAGGATTAAGCTCGAGTCAACTAATACAACAAGGGTTGCCAATACTTCGCCCACTGCCGCAAGCACCGGTTCTGACTTAAATGGAAATGCCCTTCTTATTGCCTGTAACGGCCTCCTGAAACGACTGAAGTCAACAGCTGCCGTTGTGCTCGGCTGTACCGTTGATGAAATATTGTTACAGGATGAGGTTGTTTACAGGGGTGGACAAAAAACAGAAATTCTTTGGGAGAAACTGGTTGAAACCGCCTTTCTGAGCCGGGTTTGCCTGACTGAAAATGGCCATTATACAACTCCTGTTATACACTTTGATAAAGCAAAAGAAAAAGGACATCCTTTTGCATACCACGTTTATGGAACAGCAATTATAACTGCAACATTAGATTGTTTAAGAGGCACATATCAGGTTGATGATGTTCTCATTGTTCATGATTTCGGAAATAGTATTAACCCTTCAATTGATATGGGGCAGATTGAGGGAGGAGTAGTTCAGGGTATCGGATGGATGACCATGGAGGAAATTATATTTAATAAAGAAGGTAAACTTCTGTCAAATAGTCTTTCAACTTACAAAGTGCCTGACATCTACTCAGCGCCACGAGTTCTGGAATGTCATGCACTTGAAACCGAAGGGCCCGAACTTGCCATTCTGAAATCAAAAGCGGTTGGGGAACCACCATTCATGTATGGAATTGCAGCATTCTTTGCAATCCGGAATGCTATGAAAGCTTTTAACCCGGATCATAAAACTGATTTTGATGCCCCGCTTACCCCTGAAAAGGTTTTAATGAGATTGTATAATGTTTAAACTAATTACACCTGATAAAAGCGCATCTAAAGAGACTTTTTTATGTCCTATAAATTTCACCCGATATCATTAAAACAACAGCTTCAACTTATACTGAATGAGTATGTTAACAATAAAAGCATATTTGGTATCCCTGAAGAGCTATTCTTTACACCAAAGCAAAATAATCTCTTAGCCACAGAACTTTTCAACCAGAAGCTGCAAACACCGCTCGGTATTGCAGCCGGACCACATTCCCAGATGTCCCGGAATATTGTCGGAGCATGGCTCATGGGAGCTCGTTACATTGAGTTAAAAACGGTTCAGACACTCGACGAAATTGAAGTGCCCAAACCTTGCATCGACATGCAGGACGAAGGCTATAACTGCGAGTGGTCACAGGAATTGAAAATCAGGGAAAGCTTCAACGAATACCTGAATGGCTGGATTCTGATACATATCCTAAACCATAAATTTGGCCGTGGAAAGGAAATGGGTACAATCTTCAATATGAGTGTTGGTTACAATATGCAGGGAATTCTGAACGAAAATGTTCAGTGGTTTTTCGAAAAGATGAACAACTGTGATGTAGAATTGACCGGCAAGATCGCTGAGGTTCGTGATATCTACCCGCAGATTGATGAAATCGTCATTCCTGCAACCATCTCCAATAACATCACTTTATCCACTATGCACGGTTGCCCGGCTAATGAGATTGAAGAGATTGCCGGTTATTTACTTGAAAAGAAAAACCTGCACACCTTTGTTAAACTGAATCCTACGCTTTTGGGCCCGTTAGCACTGAGGGAGATTCTTAACAACAAGCTTAATTTTAAAACTGTTGTCCCCGATATAGCTTTTGATCATGATCTTAAGTACCCCGATGCCATCAAAATAATCAGGTCATTACAAAAAATAGCAAAAGAGAATAATCTTCAGTTTGGGTTAAAACTAACCAACACACTGGAATCAGTAAACAATAAGGATATTTTTAGCAGCGATGTTGAAATGATGTACATGAGCGGACGGGCACTTCATCCGATCTCAATAAACCTTGCAAAAAAACTACAATTGGAGTTCGAAGGAGAACTTCTTCTATCCTTCTCAGCCGGAGCAGATGCTTTTAATATCTCCAGTATCATTTCATGCGGATTTAAAACTGTAACCGTTTGCTCCGACATACTAAAGCCCGGTGGCTACATGAGGCTTAACCAGTACTTCGAAAAATTAGATGAAAGTTTCAAAACACTTGGTTCAAATAATATCGCAAATTTTATACTCAAGTCCTCCGGTAACAAGAGTTTGAAAGCTGCTGCACTTTCAAACCTTTCCTGCTATGCCGGAGTAGTTCCGGAATCTAAAAGTTATAAGAGGGAATGCTTCAGAACCCCGGATATCAAAACAAAGCGTGAGCTGGGATACTTCGATTGCATCTCTGCACCATGCCGCGATACCTGTGCAACAAATCAGGATATTCCCGATTACCTATTTTTTACATCAACAAATCAGCCCGATAAGGCTTACGAGGTTATTCTCAGCACTAATCCTTTTCCTTCAATCACAGGAATGGTTTGCGACCATCTTTGCCAGAATAAATGTACGCGCACCAACTTTGATGAGCCATTGCAAATACGTGAAGTTAAACGATTTATCTCGGAACAGGATGAAACTAAACTAATGCCATCTGAAAAAAATGGTATTAAGGTTGCCATCATCGGAGCCGGTCCGTCCGGGTTATCGTGTGCTTACTATCTCGCTCTGGCAGGTTTCCCTGTTGATGTTTTCGAGGCCAGATCGAAGGCAGGCGGGATGGTACAGTTCGCGATTCCGGGCTTCAGACTTACAGATGATGCAATAGAAAAAGACTTCAGGCGCGTAACTGATACCTTGGTAAACATTCATTATAACAGTAAAATTGACAATGAAAAATTCCAGGCTCTGGAAAAAAATTATAACCAGATTTTTATAGGTACCGGAGCCCGGCTTTCTGCCGGTATGAACATTGATGGAGATGATGCAAAGGGTGTTATTGAGCCCCTGAATTTTTTTTTCAATGTTAAGGAGGGAAAAGAATCGGGAATTGGAAAAAATGTCGTTATCATCGGTGGCGGTAATACCGCGATGGATGCTGCACGTACAGCTCATCGTCTGGTAGGCGAAAATGGAAAAGTGACAATAGTTTACCGTAGGACAATCAACGAAATGCCGGCTGACCAGGGAGAAATAAAAGCGGTGCTCGAAGAGGGGGTTGAAGTCATTGAACTTACTGCGCCTGAAAAAATAATTCAATACAATGGCAAAGTCAGAGCATTGATTTGCAGTAAAATGGAACTAAGAGGTGTAGATTCGAAAGGAAGAGCTCTGCCTGTAAAAATAAATGATTCAGAGTTCGAAATATTATGCGATACCATTATTCCCGCCATTGGCCAGAAAACCGATATTGATTTTGCAACGGACGAATTGCTTGTTGCTGACACAAAAACCTATATGACCAGGCTGGCAAATGTGTTTATTGGTGGCGATGCAATGCGCGGTGCTTCAACAGCAATAAATGCAATAGCAGACGGAAGAAAAGCAGCTGAACAAATAATTAGAAAGTCGGGAATAGAATTCAATATCAATAAGCCTGTTTACAGCAAAAACTTTTCGAAAAAAGAGCTGATGATCAAACGGTCAAAGCGGCTCTTTGCTACTGACCCTAAAGAGCCGGCTCAAGACGACAGAAGGAGTTTTAAGTTAGTCAGCCAAACCCTCGACAAACAAACCATAATTAAAGAGGCCGGCCGTTGTCTTTATTGCGATGAGATCTGCAATATCTGTACAACTGTCTGCCCCAATTTTGCCAACTATTCCTATGAGATAACGCCGGTTCGATACAACCTGCAAAAAGCAGTATTAACTGAAAATGGCAGGATTGAATTTCAAAGTGATAAAGTTTTTGAGGTTAAGCAAAAGTACCAGATAATTAACATTGCCAACTTCTGCAACGAGTGCGGAAACTGTAGCTCCTTCTGTCCTGCCGCAAGCGCACCTTACAAGGAAAAGCCCAAAATCCACCTTACAATTTCATCATTTAATGAAGCTGAAGAAGGTTATTATCTGGCCAAACTGAAAGAGAGGAAGAACCTGATCGCTAAACGAAACGGAACTGTCGAAACATTGACTGAACTAACTGATGAGTACATTTATGAAACTGAACATGTTTTAGCGAGGTTTAATAAATCTGATTTTACATTATTGGAAGCAAAGTTTAAAACGTCCTGTATAAAACAGGCCCATTTTGAACATGCAGCAGAGATGACCCTGATTATGAAAGGTGTGGATAATCTGGTATTCGGTTAATAAGATTCAGTTCTTTGAAATATTTGTAATTTTGCTATGCAACTATCTCTTTTATAGGTGCTTTGTATAAAGAGATTAACCCGGGCTTTAGCCCAAATATAAAGGACTAAAGTCCTTAAAAATGAGGTCTATATACCGTAGGCTAAAGCCAACGGTAGGTTATTAAACAACCGAAAAAAAATGAACCATTTCAACTAATATTTATACTAACCAAATCGTCAAGCACAAAAAAAACGCTACAAAATCGATGTACAAATGATTTCAAAGAGCTATATTTAATTTTTTGTGGACATAAACTTAAATTTATATGATCCAACTGATTGATAAGATAACAAACGAAAAGGCATTGAATAATGCTGTTAAACGCTTTAAAGAGAGAGGAATAATCCTCCCCACATTTGAACAGCAACGAAACCCTGAGCTGATTCCCGGAAAAATAAAAGAGCAACTGAAGAAAATCGGGTTATGGGAGATCAATCCTCTGAACCTTTTCCGCATCACATGGAAAAATCAACCAACCGAAAATGGTGGTTTATATGGTAATGTGAACTACCTCGAACTTCCAAAGGAATTAACCGGAGTAGAAGCCCGCATAATTCTGCTTATCGGAAAATGGTTCCCTACAGGGGCACATAAGGTGGGTGCGGCATACGGTTGTCTTGCACCACGGATTATAACAGGAGGGTTCGACCCGACATACCATAAAGCTGTCTGGCCTTCGACAGGGAACTATTGCAGAGGTGGCGCTTTCGATTCTAAAGTTATGGGAACTGAATCGGTTGCAATTCTTCCGGAGGAGATGAGTAAAGAACGCTTTGCCTGGCTCCGTGATGTAATTGGTTCAGAAGTTATTGCAACACACGGTTGCGAATCGAATGTTAAGGAGATATACGATAAGTGCCGGGAGATTAAGCGTACACGTCCCGATTGTATCATTTTCAACCAGTTCGATGAGTTTGGAAACGCTGCCTGGCACTACAATACCACAGGAAGCGCTATTGAGGAGGTTTTCAATCTGATAAAAAACAAGAACAGTAAACTTGCAGCATACATTTCAGCAACAGGATCAGCCGGCACTATTGCAGCAGGCGATTACCTGCGCACTATTGCACCTCATATAAAAGTCGTTGCATCGGAGGCGCTGCAATGTCCAACCCTGCTCATGAACGGATTTGGTGGTCACAGGATTGAGGGGATTGGTGATAAACATGTTCCATGGGTTCATAATGTTAAAAATACCGATGTGGTAACTGCAATAGATGATGAAGATTGTATGAGAATCCTTCGTCTTTTCAATGAGAAAGAAGGCCTTTCATACCTGAAATCAATTGGCATCGAAAAAAATATTATCAATGATCTGCATTTAATAGGAATCTCAGGTATTGGCAATATGATCTCGGCTATCAAAACCGCAAAACATTTTGAAATGACTGGTGATGATATCATAGTTACAATTGCTACAGATTCTGCAGATATGTATAAATCGAGGGTAGAGGAATTAAATGCAGAAAAAGGAAAATACAATGATATTCAAGCCATTAAAGATTACGAGAAGTGCATATTTGGAACAAAAAGCGATTTTATGAAGGAGCTGAATTATTACGACAGGAAAGCTATTCATAACCTTAAATATTTTACCTGGGTTGAGCAGCAGGGAAAGAGTGTTGAGGATTTGAACCAGCTTTGGGATGACCGGGAAATCTGGAACAGGCTTTTTTCACAAGTAATACTATGGGATGAACTGATCAATGCCTTCAACGAAAGAACTGGGCTCGTCAGCAAAACTTCTTAATATGTTTGCATAAAACCATGAGTTCAGGAAAATTCATATATAAATGCACCGACTGTGGCAAAGAGTACAGCCCTATCGGTATAATTTATCTTTGTCCCGCTTGCAGCAGCCATAATAACGCAACGACCCCTCCGGGAGGTGTACTTAAGACACTTTATAATTATCATGAAATAAAGAAAAAAACATCCCGGTTTGATGAATTAAAGAAAAATGGATTTATTGATCTTCTTCCTATTGAAAATATCGATAATCTGCCAATGCTCAGGGTAGGAAAAACTCCTTTATATTCAATTAATAAATTAAATAACAAAACGTTACCTTTCAATATCCACCTGAAAGACGACTCACAAAACCCTACTTATTCATTTAAGGACAGAGCCTCTGCACTGGTATCGGCATTTGCAAAAGAAAATAAACTTACCACTATTGTAGCTGCCTCAACAGGAAATGCAGGCTCCTCACTGGCAGGCATCTGTGCAGCTCAGCGTCAAAAGGCAATTATTATTGTACCGGAAACAGCCCCGGTTGCAAAACTTACCCAGATAATAATGTATGGAGCCACTATTGTTCCTGTTAAAGGTACTTATGATGAAGCATTCGACCTGAGTGTCAAGGCCACGGAGGAATTTGGATGGTATAACCGAAATACTGCCTTTAATCCGCTAACTATCGAGGGAAAAAAATCAGTTGCATTTGAACTGATTGAGGAACTGCACTTTAAAATCCCTGATCGGATTTTCGTACCTGTAGGTGACGGGGTGATCATTTCAGGTGTTTACAAGGGATTTGAAGATCTTTACCTGCTCAACCTTATCGATAGAATACCTGTTATAGTTGCAATTCAATCAAATGGAAGCGATAACCTGGTCAGAAATATAAACAAGAAGGACTTTCAGATCATTCCCAGTAGTACTGTTGCAGATTCTATCTCCGTTGATATTTCGAGAAATTTCTACATGACACGGCAGTTCATCCAAAAGTATAATGGAGAGTTCCTGACAGTTTCAGATGATGAGATCATTGAAGCATCGGCCATACTTTCCAGAAACACAGGTCTGTTCACTGAACCGGCAGCTGCCACGGCTTTTGCAGGATTACTTTCATATCAGAAAAACGGTAAAATTGCTGATAATTCAGATAATGTGGTTCTTCTTACCGGAAGTGGTTTAAAAGATTTAAAATCGGTAAGCAGCCTGCTTAAAATCCCGGCATCAATTTACCCGTCAGTTGATAACCTGAAAAACCTGATGGCATGATATCCTATACTCTGAATGGTGTCAGAAGATTATTTTCAGGCGATTCAGAAGAATCTCTTCTCGACCATTTAAGACTGGAACAGAAGATTACATCGGCAAAAGACGGCTGCTCGGGTCAGGGTGTTTGCGGAGCATGTACCGTTGAGATAAATGGCAAACCAAAATTAGCCTGCAGGACAAAAATGAAAGATCTGCAAGACGCTGAAATCTTTACCGTTGAAGGATTACCGGAAAAATTCAGAGAAACCATTGGTAGAAAATTTGCAGAAAAAGGGGCCGTACAATGTGGCTTCTGCTCACCCGGAATGGTGATGAGGGCAAAAGGACTGTACAATATAAACAAAACCCCTACCCGGTCTGAAATTATTAAAGCTATATCTCCAAACCTTTGCAGATGTACAGGTTACGTTAAGATTGTGGATGCCATTGAGTCAACATTTCACGAACTTAACAGCGGAAAAAATGAAAATAATCACAGGTCAGCTCTAATCGGGATGCCTTACCCGAAATATCAGGCTGTTGAGACTGCTCTTGGAGAAAGGGACTTTGTTGACGACATGCGCTTCGATGGCATGGTACATGGAGCACTTAAATTCAGTGACCATCCGAGGGCAAAAATAATAAATATTGATATTTCAGAGGCTGTAAAAACAGAAGGTGTTATAAGGGTTTTTACAGCAAATGATATCCCCGGTGAAAAATATACCGGGTTGATTTTTCAGGACTGGCCACTAATGGTAGGCAAGGGTGAAATTACAAGTTATATCGGCGATGTTGTTGCCGCCGTTGTTGCTATTTCTGAGGCCATTGCCCGTAAAACAGTCAGCCTGATTCAGGTGAAGTACGAGGTTTTTGAAGCCGTTACTGATATGCATGAAGCTGCAAAGCCGGCCTGCACTCAGGTTCACAGCGGGAAATCGAATGTATTGGAAACGTGCAGCATCAAATTCGGAGATGTTGAAAAAGCAATTATCGAAGCAGCTTATGTTTCATCTGGTGTTTACGAAACACAGCGTATTGAACATGCATTTCTCGAAACTGAAACAGCCATCGCTCTTCCGGAGGAGGATGGAATCAGGTTATACAGTCAGGGACAGGGCGCTTATGTTGACCGGCGTCTGGTTGCAAAGATTCTGGATCTGCCGGAAGAAAAAGTTAAGGTAATTCAGGTTCAGAACGGGGGCGGATTTGGCGGAAAGGAAGATATGACCGTGCAAGGGCATGCATCGTTGTTTGCATACCTCCTGAAACAACCTGTGAGAGTACACCTTAACAGGGACGAATCGATAATTATGCATCCCAAACGGCATCCTGTCAGGATGGATATCAGCCTTTCGTGCGATAAGAACGGAAAATTCACAGCAGTAAAGCTCAATGCCGTTGGCGATACAGGCGCTTATGCTTCAGTAGGTACCAAAGTTATGGAAAGGGTTGTTGGACATGCTACAGGAGGATATACAGTTCCGGCGGTTGATATTAAAGCGGTAACTGTCTATACCAATAATATTCCATCGGGAGCAATGCGCGGGTTTGGTGTCCCTCAGGTTGTATTTGCTGTTGAGGGCTGTATTGATGAGATATGCAAAATGGGAGGGTTTGATCGGTGGCAAATCCGTTTCGATAACGCCCTTGAGGATGGTGCAAAAACTGCCACAGGTCAGGTACTGACTGGTGTCGGTCTGAAGAAAACACTTCTTGCAGTAAAAGAGGCCTTCAACAATGCTAAATATGCCGGAATAGCTTGTGGAATAAAAAATACAGGCGTTGGCAACGGAATGGTTGACGACAGCAAGGTGAAGATACATATCGTTTCCGATAAAAAAGTTATAATTCATCATGGCTGGACCGAAATGGGTCAGGGTGTTCATACCATGGCTGTTCAGATCCTGCATCAGGAGACAGGTATAGCGCCTGAGATTATCGAGGTTAAGGTTGAAACCGATGCCAACCTTCCTACCGGGATGACTACTTCATCGAGGGCAACTGCCCTGGTAGGTAACGCGATTATTGATGCCTCGAAAAGAATAAGGGAAGATCTGAAGCAAGGTTCATTACAACAGCTTGCCGGCCGTGTTTACAAAGGAAAATATGTATGTGACTGGACATGCAAACCAGGTGCAGATACCGGTGAACCTATTATCCATTTTGCTTATGGTTATGCAACCCAGGTGGCCATCCTTGATGATAATGGGAAAATCAGTAAGCTCGTTGCGGCACACGATGCAGGAAAGATCATGAACAGAATGCTCTTCGAAGGGCAGATAGAGGGAGCACTTATAATGGGAATGGGCTACGCATTAACCGAAGATCTGCCTTTAAAGGATGGCAGACCGGTTAGTCTTAAATTTAAGGACCTCGGCCTTCTGAGAGCCGGCGATATGCCGGAGATGGAGATAATCGGCATTGAAGAGAAAGACCCTGTCGGTCCTTATGGAACAAAAGGTATTGGTGAAATCGGAATGGTTCCGACTGCCGCTGCCATTGCCAATGCCTTCTATGCTTATGATGGAATAAAAAGAACGAAATTACCTTTGCGAACTCTGCGGTTAAAAAGGACTTTTTAAACAACCACGATAACTCAATAATGTGAATATTTATGTCAATTCTGCTTAATAATACAACTTATATCGACTGGAAAACTCTGGAATTCAGTCAAAAAAACATCCTTGTTGAAGAGAATAACAATTCAATTCAATTCATTGAAAACCTTAACCAGATAGCAAATAAGAATGACCTTGAAGTGGTCGATTGCACAGGGAAACTGGTAACAAAATCATTCGCTGTAGGACATCACCATGTTTACTCTGCTCTCTCGAGGGGTATGGGGGCACCGCGGAAGAAACCTGAGAATTTTTATGAAATACTTAAATACGTCTGGTGGACGCTGGATAAGTGCCTCGATCTGGAAATGATTGAGTCAAGTGCTCTTGTAACAGCTATCGCATGTGCAAAAGCAGGATCGACCTTTGTAATAGATCATCATTCTTCGCCTTTTGCGGTTATGGGTCCACTTGAAACTATCGCTAAAGCATTCAATAAAGTCGGTGTTTCGCATCTTTTATGTTACGAGATATCAGATCGTGATGGTGCAAAGATTTCCCGTGAAGGGTTAGAGGAGACAGAATCATACCTTAAGAATAATCAGGGCCTGGTAGGTTTACATGCATCATTCACAGTTGGTAATGACACTCTGAACCAGGCAGTTGATATGATGATCAGGTTCAATTCAGGAATTCATATACATGCAGCTGAAGATATTTATGATCAGGATTTCTGCCTGAGGAAATATGGAAAAAGAGTAGTCGAGCGATTGCATGAATCCGGAGTTTTGAAATCTTCAAAAACCATCCTGGCCCATTGTCTGCATCTTGATGATAATGAAAAAGATATTATCCGCAACTCCCCATGCTGGGTGGTACAGAATGCCGAAAGCAACATGAATAACAATGTGGGCCGTTTTAACGGTGAATATCTTGGCACGAACATTATGACAGGTGCCGATGGTATGCACAGCGATATGCTCCAAAGTGCAAAAGCTGCATTCTTTGCAGGGCAGGGATTCGATTCAATCACTTATCAATCAGCATACCAGAGGCTAAGGAACGTCCACCGGTATCTGAGTGAAAATAGTTTTTCAGGTGACGGAGAGAACAACCTGGTTGTTTTAGACTACGATGCTCCTACCGCAATCAATAAAGAAAACTTCTATGGTCATTTCATCTTTGGCATTAACTCGAATCATGTACGCGATGTGATTTCAAATGGCAAACTTATTGTAAAAGACAGGCAGATCTTAACCGTTAATGAAGCTGAGATACTTGAAGTCTCAAAGGAATGTGCTAACCGGCTATGGAAAAAGATGCAGGATTAGAAGGTAGGATCAAGTGAAAAAAAATGTGCACCTCAATAGATATGAAAATTGTAAATTTAAGAAACAGAACAATATATAATGAACATTAAACCTCCGTGGTCCTCTGAGTAAACCTTGGCGAAGAGAACCGCAGAGAATTACATGTTTTAACATCAACTATCCGGAAATTCCGTATATTTCAAAAAATGAAAAGGGGCAAACAATGAGTAATTGCAATAAATATAATCACTTCGATTTAGAAAAGCTCATTAATCAAAATATTATTAACCTGTTTGAAAGTTAAGGTATGAATGAGAATTTACAAAACCGGGAGCCATTGTTTGCAGAAAATCAACTTTATGCTCAGGTTAAATTACTGATTGAAGAAAGTAAAACAAAGGTTTACCAGTTGGTAAATACCGAGATTACTATGTTGTACTGGTCAATTGGAAAACACATTTCTCAAAACATTAAAATCAGTAAAAAAGCTGATTACGGAAAAAACATTTTGCAGACACTGTCTGCAAAATTAGTTGAAGAATACGGTAAAGGCTTTGGCGTTCGCAATTTGGCTAACATGGTTAAACTTTTCAACCTTTTTCCTGACTCTGAGATTTTGCAGACAGTGTCTGCAAAATTAAGCTGGAGCCATTTTGTGGAATTGTTGAGTGTACCCGATGCCTTGCAGCGCGAATTCTATAATACCCTTTGCATAAACGAACGCTGGAGCGTAAGGCAACTTAACGAACGCATTAATTCCATGCTCTACGAGCGAACCGCGTTAAGCAAAAAGCCTGAACTGACCATAAAAAACGATCTCGAAACCCTGCGCAACCAAGGGGAGATGAGCTCCGCCATTGTATTTAAGGACCCCTATATTCTCGATTTTCTCGAACTACGCTATACCTTTAGCGAACGAGATCTGGAACAAGCCATTGTGTATCACCTGCAACAGTTTATATTGGAAATGGGCAATGATTTTGCCTTTCTTGCCCGACAAAAACGCATTACCGTTGATACCACCGACTACTATCTCGATTTGCTCTTTTTTCATCGCAAGTTAAACAGGCTGGTAGCCATAGAGTTGAAGTTGGGTAAGTTTGAGCACAGCCACAAAAGCCAAATGGAACTTTACCTGCGCTGGCTCGATAAGTACGAAAAGCAAGCACACGAAAACCCGCCTTTGGGGCTAATACTTTGTGCTACCAAAAGCAACGAGTTGGTAGAACTTCTCGAACTCGATGCCAATGGCATTCATGTGGCTGAGTACCTTACCGGCTTGCCCGACAAAGCCCTGCTGCAAAGCAAATTGCAAAAAGCCATTGAACTGTCGAAACTACAATTGAAAAAAGGAGAAGACAATGAGTGCGCCTACTGAAATGTTTTTTAATGATTTTATAAAACTAAACAGGGGTTTTGATTTGCCTGAAAACAATATTGTTACGGGTAAGTATCCAGTTGCTGCATCAACCCAATCGCTCAGAAAACCCGTGACCTGTTATTGCCACCTTTAATTTGCGCTAAGTTGCGGTTGAAGGAAGCTAATTATTGAAACCCACTTCATGAAAATCCTGATCAAAAACGGAATAATAGTTACTTCAACTGACGGTTACAAATCTGATATCTTAGTTATTGAAGGCACCATAAACCAGATTGAAACTCAAATTAACACCAATCATATCGATCGGATGATTGATGCGATGGGTTGCTATATTTTCCCCGGAGGTGTTGACCCTCATGTTCACATGCACCTTCCATCCCCGAATGGCTATTCATCAGATGATTTCCTTTCCGGCAGCAAGGCAGCGCTTTACGGAGGCACTACTACCCTGCTGGATTTCGTAACACCAAAAAAAAGAGAATCCCTTACCGATGCTTTAAGGCAAAGGAAAGAGGAAGCGAAAAACTCAATGACAGATTATTCATTTCATATCAGCGCTGTTGAATGGAGAGATACTACGGAGCAGGAGATAAATGATTGCATCAGGGAAGGAGCCACTTCTTTCAAAGTATATATGGCTTATAAAGACACAATAGGGCTGAATGACAGTGACATTCTTAAAGTAATGAAAGTGGTTGGTAAAGCCGGAGGAATGGTGACGGTCCACTGCGAATCGGGCGATGAGATTGAAATACTTCGCAATAAATTTATCCATGAACATCACTTTGAACCGGTGTATCATCCATTATCGCGTCCTGCTGAACTTGAAGCCGCTGCCGTAAAAAAGGCGATTGATCTGGCAAACAAATGTAATTGTCCTCTGTATATTGTTCATATATCGACAAAAGAATCGTTAAAATATATACGGGAAGCCCAGGTTAATGGCCGGAAAGTTTTTTCTGAAACCTGTCCGCAATATCTGCTTCTTGACGATTCGAAATATTGTGGCGACTTTTCACAAACTGCACCTTATATTATCAGTCCTCCTCTGCGTAAAAAAGAAGATAATGAAGCGCTTTGGGAGGCTGTTTCAAATGGTACAGTGGAAACGACAGGCACGGACCATTGTCCTTTCACCCTCTCACAGAAAGAAGCCGGGCTTAAGGATTTCAGAAAGATACCCAATGGGGCAGGTGGAGTTGAGCATCGCCTTGCGCTCCTATATACTTATGGTGTGGTTGAGAAACGGATAACCATAAACCGGATGGTTGATTTGTTCGCTACACAACCTGCAAAGATTTTTGGGTTACACCCTTAAAAAGGTGATATTCTGGTTGGTTCGGATGCCGATCTGGTTATTTGGGATCCTGATCCGGAAAACATAATTTCAGTTAAAACCCATCATCAGAACTGCGATATTAATATATATGAAGGTGTGAAAACAAAGGGCGTTGCACAGTATGTAATTGCAGGTGGAAAAATAGTTATCGAGAACGGGAATTTAATTGATACTGAAATCAGGGGTCAATTCATTCAGAGATGAACTTTCGCAAAAAAGAAAAAAATTTCTTATTAATAACCCACCCTTTTCCTGTTCCTTTCCAGAATACTGTTCAGAACCTCTGCCGGATTATCGAACCTGTTTGTAAACATCATTGCAGCAATTATATACGGCTTATAGCCCGCCTCCCGATATGTTTTTATCCTGTAATGCTCAAATGCATTTGCACTCACCTCACCCTGTTTGCACGAAACTCCGCTGATATCGGCAGGCAGACAGTGCATATACAATGCATTCCGGTTCTTTGTTGCCTTCATCTTTGCCTCATCATACTCCCAATCAATGAACTTAGCATTATTTGCAAGACAAACCTGCTCAAGCTCCTTCAGACCCGGTTTATCTCCGGCCATTAAAAGCTGTGTACGCTGCTGCATTATACGATATGGCGCCCAACTCTTTGGGTACACGATATCTGCATCCTTCATTGCATCAGTCATTGAATGGCTAATATTAAATGAACCACCGCTTTGCTGTACATTCACTTTTGCAATCTCTACAATTTCAGGTATCAGTCCATATCCTTCGGGGTATGCAAGTTCGATGTTCAAGCCAAATCGCGACATGAGGGCAATGATTCCCTGTGGCACAGAAAGAGGTTTCCCATAGCTTGGTGAGTAGGCCCAGCTCATAACAATTTTCTTCCCCCTCAGGTTTTCAAGAGAACCATAAATATTCTGAAGGTGCATCAGGTCGGCCATTGCCTGGGTTGGATGGTCCATATCGCACTGCAGGTTAACAATTCCCGGTCGTAAAGGCAAGACTCCTTTTTCAAAACCCTCATCAAGGGCCGCGCCAACTTCTCGCATGTATTTATTACCCTCTCCAAGGAAAATATCATCACGAATTCCGATAAAATCGGACATGAAAGAGATCATGTTGGCTGTTTCTCGAACTGTTTCGCCGTGCGCAATCTGCGATTTTTCCTCATCTAAATCCTGAATTGCTAATCCCAAAAGATTACTGGCCGATGCAAACGAAAAACGGGTACGCGTGGAGTTATCGCGAAAATTCGATATAGCCAGCCCGGAATCAAATACCCTTGGTGAGATATTCTGCCGGCGCATCTCCTTAAGTATTGATGCAACTTCCAGTACCACTCTCAGATCCTTTTCACTTTTTTCCCATGTGAGAAGAAAGTCTTTTCCGTATAAGTCCGACTTAACCTTACCAAGCTTTTCTAAAGTCTCTATTAAATTCATATTATCTTGTTTATCGATGAAAGCTGCCCTTTGATCATGAACTCACCCACTTGCTACTTACTTTAGATTCTTACTACATACTTAATTCATAGGCAAATGCAGCATAAAACGCCGATGCTGCAACAAGGTCGCTGACCGGCACTTTCTCATCGGGGGCGTGAGCCAATACCTCGTTGCCGGGCCCGAATCCGATTGTTGGAATACCATAAACGCCACAAGTCATTATACCATTCGTTGAGAATATCCATTTATCAACCGTTGGTTCTTTTCCAAAGAGATCTTTATATGTGTTGACCCCGGTTTGAACCAGCTCATGTTCAACAGGCAACTTCCATGTCGGGTAGTACTTCTCCATACCATATTCCAGCCCGGTATAGGCTTTTTCATAATAATTCAGAAGCTCAACTTTTGCATTGTAAACCTTCAGCAATTCCTCAATCTCTTTCACAGCTGTTTCTTTTGTTTCGCCGGTTGTAAGTCTGCGATCGATATGGATCCTGGCATAATCAGAAACTGCGCAAAGTGATGGACTTTTTGAGATGATCTCCGAAACGGTAATACTGCCCTTTCCCAGGAATTCATCGCTTTTAAGTCTTTCATTTAGTTTTTCAATTTCCAGTGCGACTCTGGAAGCCATGTAAATTGCATTTTTTCCCCGTTCAGGCGCCGATCCGTGCGATGAAACACCGTAGAAATGAACCTGCATCTCCATCCTTCCCCTATGTCCACGATAAATATTAAGATTTGTAGGTTCGGTACTTATTACAAAATCAGGTTTAATCTTATCTTCCTCAATGATATATTTCCAGCAGAGGCCATCGCAATCCTCCTCAATAACGCTTCCGACAAAATATATTGTAAGATCACTATGAAAATTTAATTCTTTCAGTATCCTGCCTGAAGTAACAAAGGCAGCTACCCCGCCTTTTTGATCTACAGAACCCCTGCCATGCACGGATCCATCCTTAATTTCGCCTCCCAGAGGATCGAAAGTCCAGTTACCGGAGTTCCCGATATCAACAGTATCCATGTGACCATCAATAGCCAGAATTTTCTTCCCCGTTCCGATACGGCCAATAACATTGCCCAATCCGTCTATCTTTACCTCATCAAAGCCGGCCTTCTCTATCTGATGTTTAAGTTCTGCCTGAACATCTTTCTCTTTAGTACTTAACGATTTAATCTTTACAAGGTTCGAGAGATTCTGAGCTGTGTAGTTACGGTATTTCTCCGCTAACGTATTTATCTTCTGAAAGACATTCTGCATAACATTAATATTCTTTAAAATTGAAATCAAAGTTAAAGATATTACTACAAATTGCAGTGCAGAATTATAGAAAGTCTTTTCAAGGTTCATCTATTAAAATATTTTCATATTAATTTGGCATGATAATTGTAATTTTTTCTACTAACAATTAAATGTTTTTTATGAAAACGATAAATTATTTTTTTGTAACGCTTTTACTAGTAGCCATTTTCAGCTGTGACAAAGAAATTAAAAATGAACAGGATCCATCTGAAATAATTCTGAAAAAAGGGTTGAATGACTATTCTGTTGCTGTCGCGAACCGATCTTCAATAGGCAGCGATCCGTTTGAATTAAAAAATATAGAATATACCGGTGATTCCGTGAAGCTGATTGTTTCATATTCAGGTGGTTGCAATAAACATTCATTTGAATTTATTTGGAACGAGGTAATATCGAACAGTAATCCTCCAGAGATAGATCTGATAATACAACACGAATCCAATGGTGATGCATGTAAAGCTATAATAACCGAAACACTCTCCGTTGCAATAAATGATCTTCTTGACAGTTTGACTTTTGAGAATATGACTGTCAATGTACTAAATGGATGTAATCCGACTGATTCAATTGAATATACAGGCAACGAATATTCTTTCAAATTTGCAGAGAGCGATACTTGCAATGTTATTGTTACAGCTATGAATGTGGCCTGCGGAACCGGACTTTACAACAATATATGGTTCGCTCTCGACGATAGTATAAGCGCAGGTATTGAAAATATATATTTCAATAAATATTTACAGCCTGTATCATTAAACAGCAGTCTTGCAGGATTTTTTCCCTTATCAGGAAAAAGATATATAATCGGAGGAAGGATAGATAATGGTAATTATAATTCCGGTACAGTTATATGCATGATGTATATGGGGCCATCAATACCTATTAAAATAATGTGTATCAAAGAGTTGTGATATGGTAGAGACGTTGCTTGCAACGACTCTACCATCACGCGGTCTAAATAACAGCATGCCCGTTTCAGTGCTTCTGGTCGCAACTAATCCATAAGGCAACGAACAGCATAACCAATCTTCTTATCACTGTAGCTTCTGAAAACAGTGATGTCATCGTAGCGCATGATCCTATACCAGCCATTTGCAGTTACGTACTCTTTAGAACTCCACCAGTAACCGAAGCTATTAATTAAGACGAAATCACCATTGGAGTTACGGGAGCCACCCGGAAGAGCTGTAAAACCGCTTTCGTTGGTTGCTCCAGAATTAGGAGTTTTCCAAATGGTTGTGCCTGTTTCTTTTAGTTTACCGCCTGCAACGCTTTCACCCCCCAAATAGTTTGTCAGTGTAGTCCATTCTGCATCAGTGGGTATATGCCAATTGGCGGGACATATTTTACGGCTGTCTGTTACTGCATACCAGGTATATAATCTTCCATAAGTGGCGACATTATCCTCATTACCATCAAATGCCCATTGATATTTGGGATTGGTTTCAGTAGATATATTTAAATTTATAGTACTGGTTGTTCCTATAGATTCATTATTATTATATTTGGTTGTTTTCAGGTTTTCTGCCATCCATACCTGGGCGTCAATAGTAACAGTATTATAAATATTCCCGTCAATGTCGGTTACAGTTGCCGGCACTGAAGGTGTTACTGAATTTGAAGCAGCGCTTGGTAAACCGGGACCGATGGCATTGGTAGCAGTTACCGTGAAGGTATAAGCTGTTCCATTGGTAAGACCTGTTACAGTAATAGAGGTTGCCGTGCCGGTACCGGTTTTACTACCCGGACTTGAAGTCACCGTGTAACCCGTTATTGCAGAACCTCCATCGCTTGCCGGCGCTGTAAATGTTACTGTGGCCTGGAGATTTCCGGCTGTTGCCGTTCCTATTGTTGGCGCTCCCGGTACTGTTGCCGGCGCTGAAGGTGTCACTGAATTTGAAGTAGAGCTTGCCAAACCGTTACCTATGGCATTGGTAGCAGTTACCGTGAAGGTATAAGCTGTTCCATTGGTAAGACCTGTTACAGTAATAGAGGTTGCCGTGCCGGTACCGGTTT
>JBAXXU010000041.1:0-31844 GCA_037127735.1 Bacteroidota bacterium | reverse complement strand
TTGTGCGACTTAGTGTTTAATATTTTTTTACCACGAGGTACACAAAGTACATCACAAAGTAACACAAAGAAAAAGAGCGCTTTAAGAATATTTGTGAATAATTCAGGTTAGAGCAATTCAAATTTTGCATTTTGCATTTTGCATTTTGCATTTTGCATTTTAATACTATCATGTACATCACAGTTTTCAAACCTTTCTTCGATTTTATTCTTTCCCTCCTCTTAATCCTGATTTTATCTCCGGTTATAATTCTTTTATATATTGTCGTTTTTGCTAACCTTGGTAACCCCGTGCTTTTTTGTCAGTACAGGCCCGGGAAAAACGGAAAAATATTCAAGCTATTTAAATTTCGGACAATGACCGGTGAAATTTCTGCTAATGGTGAATTATTACCTGATAACAAAAGGATAACAAAGTTAGGCGCTTTTTTAAGAAAAACCAGTCTGGACGAACTTCCTCAGCTTTTCAATGTGGTAAAAGGAGACATGTCAATGGTAGGTCCACGGCCATTGCTTGTTGAATATTTGCAGCATTATTCCTTAACACAGGCACGCAGGCATAAGGTAAAGCCCGGCATTACCGGTTGGGCTCAAATAAACGGTCGTAATGCAATATCATGGGAGGAAAAATTTATACTGGATGTCTGGTATGCTGATAATATAAGCTTAATTCTGGATATTAAGATTTTTTTCAGGACGATACTTAATGTTATAATGCTTAAGAGTATTAATCAGTCACAAGATATAACTATGGAATTGTTTACTTCTAAAAAGTAATGCCGACCTAAAGGTCAAACTCTGGCGTTCGTTGGAATTAATTAACTTTGTTTCCTAAAAAAAGAGGTGATGCAACAGTTTGCAGAACAGTTAGAAGACCACATAAGCTTCTCTTAATCGAGTTTTGACAGGGTAGTATTATACTGATCATAATCAGTAAATTAAAAGTTTTTAACAAACCTTAAGCATTTCAAAAACATGCCATCAATAGATAATATTAGCTGGAAAATTCTTCCGTCAGTGTTCGATAACAGGGGAGTGCTTACTTCAATAGAATCTGACTCAGACGTACCAATTGTAATTAAAAGGATATTCTATATGCACCATTTAGTTTCAGATAGAGGTGGACATGCACATACCGATACAGACCAGGTTGTTATAGCAATATCCGGAAGTTTTAAGATTGAGTTATATGATGGGAAAAATAAAATCAGTTTCAGTCTTGATGATCCAACTAAGGGATTATATATTCCAAGAATGATATTTATCAATATTTTTGATTTTTCAGAAGATGCAGTATGCATGGTTCTAGCTAACACTCATTACGATATAAAGAAATCAATTAGAAGTATTGATGAGTACATTAAAATAATTAACATAAAATCATGATTCTTAATGAGACAGTCGGGCTTGAGTTCTTAAAATCCTCAATATCACTTGATAATGAGTTTCAGAATCTGGATACATTTTATTCCTGGGTAAAAGCCAAATCCAGAAATAATAGTTTTATTGTTGAAGAAATTCCATTTGATGCACTTGAAAACTGGTACTTTGAAAACGGCACAAAAAATCTAAAACACTCCAGTGGAAAGTTTTTTTCTATAGAAGGTATAAGCATTACTACAAATTTTGGCTTAGTTCATAAATGGGAGCAGCCAATAATTATTCAGCCGGAGATCGGAATACTTGGTATAATAACCAAAGTATTTAAAGGAACACGATATTTTTTAATGCAGGCTAAAATGGAACCTGGAAATGTCAACATCATTCAAATATCACCTACTGTTCAGGCTACCAGGAGCAACTATACCAAAGTTCATAAAGGAAATTTACCCAAGTATCTTGAATACTTTATTGATCCTACTAAATCGAGAATAATAACTGATCAGCTTCAGACTGAGCAGGGTGGAAGATTCCTAAAAAAGAGGAATAGAAATATGGTAGTTGAAGTATTTGAAAATGTGCCGGTCGATGATGATTTTATGTGGTTAACACTTGGGCAGATAAAAATGCTTTTAAGAGTTGATAACCTGATAAATATGGATTCCCGTTCGGTGCTTGCCATCATACCGATGGTAAATGAAGATCTAATTGCCTCAATCACAAGCCGTAGGGAATTCTTCACTCTTTATGATTCTATTGGTAATTCGAATCCTTTTGCTAAGGAGATCATCAGTTCAGCAATTAACAGTGAGAATACATTTATGTCATTTGATCAGGTAATTAGCTGGATAACAGGAATGAAGACAAAATATGAACTTAATGTGACTAAAATTCCTTTACGTAATGTTGTTGATTGGTGTTTTAATGATTATGAAATCAAGCACGAATCAAAACCATTTTTCAGTGTTATCGGAGTAAAAGTCCAGACAGGTAACAGAGAAGTACAGCAATGGACTCAACCCTTATTAAAAGAGAAAAATTTTGGAATAATTGGATATATTGTATGCTCAATAAAAGGCATATTACACTTTTTAGTTCAGGCTAAGGTTGAACCTGGAAGTCTGGATTTACTTGATCTTGCTCCAACTGTTTCATGTTCAAATTATTTACAAGTTTTGAAAAATGATTCAAAACCTCCTTTTTTGGAATTTTTTGAAACTCCAAAGCCTGAATCAATACTATTCTCAACAATTCAGTCAGAGGAAGGTGGTCGCTTTTTCCATTTTCAAAATCTAAATATAATAATTAAGTTAGGAGAAGAAGAAATAACTGAAATCCCTGAAAATTACGCATGGTTAACTCTTGCTCAGCTTATGAAGCTAAGTAAATTCGGATTACTAAATATTGAATCGCGAAGTTTAATTTCTGCAATCAGCTTATTGTAAAACTAAAATTTATGCGAATATTATTTATTGGTTATTCAAACGTAATTCGACGACGCATTCTACCTTATATTTATGAAATTGATCATTTGGATGCCGTTGATATTGCAAAATATTATACACAGTGCGATGAGATAGTTGAAATGTTTGATTTAAAAGGTGAATTATTTAATTCTTATGAAGAAGCTCTTTCTAAGAGCAAAGCTAAAATCGCTTACATTTCAACAGTAAACTCGACTCATGCCTATTGGGCTGAACAAGCATTAAATCATGGAATGCATGTTATTGTGGATAAACCGGCTTTTATGAGTAGTAAGATAACCATGGATCTGGTTGGTCTGGCTAAAACAAAGAATCTCGCAATTGCTGAAGCAACAGTATATTCGTTTCATCCTCAAATTAAAAGAGTACTTGAAATAATAAAAGAAAGACAATTTATCCCAAAAAATCTTACAGTGAATTTTTCATTTCCTCCAATGAGTCCGGACAATTTTCGGTATAATAAAAGTCTTGGGGGTGGTGCAATTAATGATCTTGGACCCTATGTTGTTTCTGTGGGAAGAGTTTTTTTTAATGCATTACCTGAAAAAATTGTTTGTTCAATCACCGGCATTGATCTTAAGAATGAAATTGAGACCTCTTTCAGTGTGCTTGCTCAATATAGTAATGGACGAACAATGGTAGGCAATTTTGGATTCAACTCTGAGTATATAAATCGTCTAAATGTAATTGGCGAGTGTTTTTATTTTGAATTAAACAGAGTATTTACACCACCAGGCGATCAGGAAAATGAGGTGATTTTTAAGACGAATAATAGAACTGATATTTTGAAAACTGAAAAATCAAATTGTTTCATAAATTTTATAAAAGACTTTATCGATTCAATTAGAATGAATAACCATTCAATAAATTATTCAAATCTGATTGATGACGCCTATGCTATTGAATTATTAAAACAAAACATAATAGAATAAATCAATGAAAATAAAAGTATGGGATTATTTAAAAGAATATGAAAATGAAAAGGAAGAAGTTTATCAAGCAATTGAAGAGGTTTTAACTTCTGGCTATCTTATTTTGGGTGAAAAAGTCAGGAGATTTGAAGAGGAATTCTCAAATTATTGCGGAACTAAATATGGAGTAGGTGTAGATAATGGAACTGATGCTATTTTTTTAGCACTTAAAGCACTTGGCATTGATAAAGGTGATGAAGTGATTACAGTCTCAAATACTGCTGTTCCAACAGTCTCAGCAATTACTGCAACAGGGGCGACTCCTGTTTTTGTTGATGTTGAGCCAGATACCTGCCTTATGAATACAAATCTTGTTGAAAAGGCTATAACTGATAATACTAAATGTATACTTCCGGTTCATTTATTTGGTCAGTGTGTAAACATGAATAAAATAAATGAATTGGCACAAAAATATAAGGTCGCAGTCATAGAGGATTGTGCACAAAGTCATGGTGCAGAAATTGAGGGTAAATTGGCTGGATCAATGTCTGATCTGGCTACTTTTTCATTCTATCCAACAAAGATTCTTGGTGGATATGGAGATGGAGGAATGGTAATTACAGATGATCAGAAAATGTTTGAAAAACTCAAACGTTTAAGATTTTATGGCATGGAAAAGACTTACTATTCACTTGAGCAAGGTTATAACTCCAGACTTGATGAAATTCATGCTTCAATTCTTTTAAAAAAGCTACAGCATATTAATGAATACATTGATAGGCGGCGCTTTTTGGCAAAACAATATGATCTTCTCCTTAGAAATACATCCCTTATACTGCCTGTGGAGAAAGAGAATAGAAAACACGCATACTATATTTATGTTGTTCAACATCCAAAGAGAGATTTGATAATCGAAGAACTTAAAAAGAAAGAAATTTTTGTTAATATAAGCTATCCATGGCCAATTCATACTATGGACGGTTTTATATATCTCGGTTATAAAGTTGGTGATTTACCTATTACAGAAATGCTTGCTACTCAGATATTTTCACTTCCTTTGTTTCCTTCCTTAACTGAAGATGAGCAAATGATTGTAGTAAATGCTCTTATAGAGATTCTAAATCGTTACAATATCTAATTGGAAACTGAAAATATAAGTTTAGTTCTATATTATGGAAATAATACATTTCTGTACTATTTTCAATTTTAATTACATAATATGTCTCTCATAATAAGAAAACTTCAAAATATTTTTGTAAAGTATATTTATGCTGATCACAATAGTAGTTCTATTGTAAAAGAAAAATTAAATGATCTGCTTAAAATCCTTGATCAAAATAATAAAACAGGACTTAATGTGGGAGCCGGGGATACAAAAATTCATCCAAGAATAAAAAATTTGGATATTATTTCCGGGCATCAAATTGATATCGTGGGTTTTGTAGAAGATATTCCTTGTCCTGATGAATCATTTGACCTGGTTGTTACTCAAGAGTGTTTAGAACATGTTAAAGACCCTTTTAAAGGAATGAATGAGATGTACAGAGTTTTAAAAAAGGGAGGTAAAATTTATTTACAATTACCTTTTATTATTGGTTATCATCCGGGGCCAACTGATTTTTGGAGGTTTACAGTTGAAGGAATTGAAGAATTGGCTATAAGGAGTAATTTCAACTTACTTGAAAAGGGTATAGTAGTTGGCGGAGGTTCAGGTTATTACAGAATCTCAGTTGAGTTCTTTGCCGTCTTGTTTTCAATACCGTTTGATTTTTTTTATAAATCGTTTAAGGTTTTTTTTGCTCTTCTTTTGTTCCCCTTAAAGGCATTTGATTATATTTTTAGATATTCTCACCAGAAAAACAGGATACCGGGTGGCTTTTATCTTATTGCTCAAAAATGAATAATATATTGATTACTTCTGCCGGAAGAAGGGTCTCTCTTGTAAAGGCTTTTAAAAAAGAGCTTGTTAAATTTTTCCCGGAAGGGAAGGTTTTTACTGCCGATATGAAACCGGCTTTGTCATCTGCATGCATGATTTCTGACGGATATTTCTCTGTGATCAGAGTTACAGACCCTGATTATTGCAAAAACCTGCTTGAAATATGCCTGACTGAAAATATAAAACTAATTATCCCTACTATCGATACCGAGCTGATACCCCTTGCTGAGAATGTGGAACTTTTCAGGAAAAACGGGATACAACAGGTTATCTCTTCTCTCGAATTTGTAAGGATTTGCCGCGACAAAAGAAAGCTGTTTCACTATTTTGACTCAATTGGTTTCCCACGGACAAGAGAGATTGATTTTACAAATCCCGAATTCCCCATCTTCGCTAAACCGGTTGATGGAAGCAGTAGTATTGGCGTAAGGTTAATAACCGATAGTACTCAATTATCAGGAAAGCCATTTGAAGATGAGAAGATGGTATTTTTAAAATATCTCAGCCCTCATGACTATACTGAATTCACGATAGATATCTACTTTGACAGGAATAACCGGCTCAAATGTGCCGTTCCCAGGGAGCGTTTGGAAGTCCGGGGTGGGGAGGTTTCCAAATCTGTTACAAGAAAGGATGATCTTTATAAAACGATTTGCTCTGTTTTTTCTAATTGCAATGGTCTTGTTGGTTGTATTACTTTGCAGCTTTTCCGCCACAGGAAAACAGATGAAATAATTGGTATTGAAATAAATCCCCGGTTTGGCGGAGGTTACCCTTTATCATATCTTGCAGGTGCAAATTATCCGGGATATATTATCAGGGAATATCTTCTGAATGAAAATATTCAGTTTTTCGACAGTTGGACAAGCGATATGCTTATGTTGCGTTACGATGATGAAATAATAGCTTATGACTATAAAGGCTGATCGCGGAACCTGTTTTGTTTTTGATCTGGATGATACTTTATATTATGAAATAGATTTCTTAAAATCGGCATATAAATCTATAGCCTTTGCAATTGAGCCTGAATCTCATACCCGTCTGTTTAACGAGATGTTAAAAGTATTCAGATCAGGAGCCAATACGTTTGAATATTTAATTGAAAGATTTCCTGAAAAAAATCTCACTCGGGAAAATCTATTATATTTATACCGGAATCATCTCCCCGAAATTGCTTTAAAAAAAGGAGTACTGGAGATTCTAATAAAAATTAAAAATAATAAGGGGCGAACAGGCATAATTACCAACGGGAGAAGTATTACACAAAGGAATAAAATTAAAGCTCTTGGAATAGAACAATTTATTGATGAGACAATTATCTCTGAGGAAGTTGGATATGAAAAACCAGGTGAATCTGTTTTCAGATATTTTCCTGAAAAGACCGGTGAACAATTTTATTATTTTGGAGACAATATGAATAAAGATTTTATTGCTCCTAAAAAGCTTGGATGGTGTTGCATAGGAGTGTTGGATAAGAAAAATATTCATTCGCAAAATATTTCTGATTTTTCTATTGAATATTTACCGCATATTTTTATCAATATGTTTACTGAAATTGAAATTATTTAAGATATGAAACAAAAAATTTGGCTTTCTTCTCCACACATGAGCGGGGAGGAGATGAAATATATCAATGAAGCTTTTGCTTCAAACTGGATCGCTCCCCTGGGGCCGAATGTTGATAAATTTGAAAAAGATCTGGCTCAATATCTGTCAGTAAAGAGCGCTGCTGCTCTCTCTTCCGGGACCGCGGCCATTCACCTGGCTCTTATCATTCTCGGTGTAAAACCAGGTGATGAGGTTATTTGTTCTTCATTCACCTTCGCTGCTTCTGCCAATCCTGTTGTTTACCTTGGAGCAACACCTGTTTTCGTTGACAGCGATCCGAAAACATGGAACATGGACCCTGCCCTGTTAGAAGAAGCTATTGAAGATAGAATTAAGACCGGCAAAAGACCAAAGGCCATAATTGCTGTACATCTTTATGGAATGCCGGCAAAAATTATTGAAATACAAGCTATTGCATCAAAATTTAATATACCAATTATTGAAGATGCAGCAGAAGCTATTGGTAGTGAATACAATAATAAAAAATGCGGCTCATTCGGCGATATCGGCATTCTTTCGTTTAATGGTAACAAAATCATAACAACCTCCGGGGGTGGAGCGCTGGTTTCAGACAATAAGGAGTATGTTGACTATGCCCGGTTTTTATCTACACAGGCAGCCGACAAAGCAGTTCATTATCAACATTCGCAGATAGGTTATAATTACCGGATGAGCAATATTCTTGCCGGCATTGGCATTGGTCAGCTCGAAGTATTGGATAAACGTGTGGCGGGAAGGAGAAAAATTTTTTCGAGGTACTCTGAAGCCCTGTCTGGCATTGAAGGTATTTCATTCCATTTGGAACCTGATAATAATTTCAAATCGAACAGGTGGCTCACAACAATAGTTGTTGATTCTGATCTTACCGGTGGTACAACAAGGGAAGATATCCGATTGGGACTGGAAAAAGAAAATATTGAATCGCGCCCACTCTGGAAGCCTTTGCATATTCAACCTGTTTTTTTGTCCTGCCCATCCTATACAAATGATGTTTCATATAATCTTTTTATCAATGGTTTATGTCTTCCCTCAGGCAGCAACTTAACCGATGATGACCTGAGCAGGATAATAGAATGTATTATAGCAAAACTAAAAAATTAACCTCGCCATTTATCATCATTTCATTGAAAATCAGGTTTAAACTTGTCCGCGAAAGAAGACCTGATTTTTTGTTATTTCATATTTTCAATGTTAGAACCACTGAACGCGACCGGCTAAAAGCTTTTTTACCTGAGAACAGAATTCATTCAGAAATTCATTACCCGATTCCTCCAAACATGCAAACAGCTATGAAAGGAATAATTGATAATCAGCCAACCCCAATTTCGAAGGAGATCCACGAAACCACCCTGAGTTTGCCAATTTCTTACGGGAATACTGAAGATGAGATATATAAGGTTTGTGAAGTGATGAACAGATTTGCTTCCAAAAATTGATTAGTAATGAATAATAAAAAATACATCTGCACCTATTTTGATTATAACTATTTACCGAGGGGGCTGGCTTTGTATTATTCAGTGAAGCGTTTTCACAAAATTTTTGATTTCTACGTATTAACCTTTGACAAACAGACTTATGAATATCTCAGTAATTTAAATGAAGAAAATCTTAAGCTTATTTCAATTGATCAATATGATGCTTATTTTAAGACTTCCGCAGATAAATTCAGCGACAAAAAGCAGTACTATTTTTCAGCAACACCAAATATTTGTTTATTTCTTTTGAAAGAGTATCCCGAAATAGATATTCTTCTCTATCTGGACGCGGATGTTTATGTTTTTAGTTCCCTTGAACCCTTGTATGAAGAATTTGGTGACTCATCAATCGGTGTTTGCTCTCACAGGGTTAATCCGATGCTTAATTTCATTGCAAAACATTATGGCAAATATAACGTTGGAGTAAATTTGTTCAGGAATTCTAAAACCGGACTGAGTTGTCTCACCAATTGGAAAAATGAATGTGAAACATGGTACAAAGGCAAGCCGGGTTATCCTCTTAGTTTTTTTTCAGATCAGATCTTTCTCGATTCATGGGATGTAAAGTATAATGAACTAAAAGTAATTCATAATATTGGAGTTAATACTTGTTACTGGAATGCAGGTAATTATAAGTTCGGTAAAATTGACGGGCAATATTTTGTAAATAATTCCCCTTTAATGATATTCCATTTTTCTTCTTTAATTAAGGAAACAGAAACTATGTGGAATACAAATTCAATTTATGGACTTGTATCTATAAGCGGGACTTTATTGGAGATATACAACTATTACATCTGCAGAATTGAATCATACGGACTTAATAATATAAAAAGAGAAAAATTAAATCGTAAAGAGAGTCTGAAAAAAAAAATATTTTCTTTCGTAATGAAAGCCTTTGTTAATCAAAAGGTTATTATTAAATAGTCCCTCAGTATAGGATGATATGGCCCACAAAAAGAATATCCAGATGGAGAAGTTACATGAAAGGTTAATTATTACTAATTTTCGCCAATTCTTTATAACACTTAATTTATGTATAACAACAAAATATTATTAATCACCGGTGGAACCGGTTCTTTTGGAAATGCAGTCCTTAAGCGATTCATTAACACTGCAATCAGGGAAATCAGGATTTTCTCGCGCGATGAAAAGAAACAGGACGATATGCGGCGCTATTATAATAACCCCAAAATTAAGTATTATATAGGCGATGTGCGCGATTATAATAGCATCAATAGCGCCATGGTTGGGGTGGATTTTGTTTTTCATGCAGCAGCTCTTAAACAGGTTCCATCCTGTGAGTTTTATCCGAGTCAGGCCGTTCGCACCAATATCCTGGGCAGCGAGAATGTGGCAAATGCAGCTATTTATAACAAGGTTAAACGCTTTATCTCCCTTAGTACCGATAAGGCAGTTTATCCCGTTAATGCAATGGGCATTTCGAAGGCTATGATGGAAAAGATTATTATTGCTTCCAGCCGTATATCTTCTGATACAGTTTTCTGTTGTACTCGTTATGGCAATGTAATGGCTTCCCGCGGGTCTGTGATCCCTCTCTTTATTAAACAGGCAAAAGAAAACAAAACTCTCACTGTTACTGATCCTGCCATGACGCGGTATCTGATGTCGCTCGATGAATCTGTCGATCTGGTACTATTTGCTTTTAAAAACGGTAATCAGGGTGATATTTTTGTACAAAAAGCTCCGGCTTCAACGGTGGGCGATCTGGCCCAGTCTGTTATTGAACTATTTAATTCCAAAAGTAAAGTCGGGGTGATAGGCACCCGCCATGGTGAAAAACTCTACGAAACATTACTTAGCCGCGAGGAGATGGTAAAAGCTCAGGACATGGGTAACTATTACAGGGTGCCATCCGACAACCGCGACCTTAATTACGATGGGTATTTTATTGAGGGATTGGTTGAAACATCATCCAGGGAAGATTATACTTCGCACAATACTAATATATTACAAATACCGGAGATTAAAAAACTTCTTTTGAAACTCGACTATGTTCAGAGTGAACTAAAAGCAACCGGAAATGAAAAAAGTTCTTATAACGGGTTCTGATGGCTTTATCGGCAAAAACCTGTTAGTCAGCCTTAAACATTCTGATGATATAGAGCCAACAGGATTTGATATTGAACAGAATAGAGATTATCTGAAAGAGGCGCTTAAAAATGCTGATTTTGTTTTTCATCTCGCCGGTGTAAACAGACCCGGTAAGGTTGATGATTTTAGTAAAAATAACGCGGAACTTACTCAATTTATTGTTGACTATCTTATTGAATGTAAGAATCTTGTTCCGGTTGTATTAACATCTTCATCCCAGGCTGAACTTAATAACGATTATGGCAAAAGTAAGCTGGAAGCTGAAAACCATATTTCCCGGTATCGTCTTAATGGTGGCGAAGGATATATTTACAGGTTAACCAATGTTTTTGGTAAATGGTGCCGACCTGATTATAACTCGGTTGTAGCTACCTTCTGTTTCAATATTGCCAACGGAAAAGAGATCGTGGTTTCCGACAGAAACAAAGTACTGCAACTTATTCATGTTGACGACATAATTGCAGATTTTAAAGCTTTATTATCAGATCAGGGTAAAAGATCAGCCACAGACATCATATCAGTCACCCCTTCTTATAAAGTCACGCTGGGGGAAATTGCCGACCTGATAAAATCTTTTAAGACAATGTCAGGTACTGTGCTGATACCGGATATGGGTAATGATTTTATAAGGAAACTCCACTCAACATATCTTTCTTATCTTCCGCTTAAGGATGCCGCCTATTCTCTTGATAAGCAAACCGACGGGCGGGGTTATCTTGTTGAATTATTAAAGTCGAAATCATTTGGACAGATTTTTGTTTCCAAAACAAACCCGGGAATATCGCGGGGGAACCATTTCCACCATCTTAAAAACGAAAAGTTTTGTGTGGTTGAAGGCACTGCAGTTATAAAATTAAGGCACATGGTCACCGATGAAACTTACGATTATATTGTTACCGGCAATGAACCGCAGGCAGTTAATATTTTACCGGGATATACTCATTCTATCACCAATATAGGTCAGGATGAACTTATTACGCTCTTTTGGGCCAATGAGCCTTTTGATAAGGACAGACCCGATACTTATTATGAAAAAGTTGAAAAATGAAAAAAATCAAGGTTTTAACAGTTGTTGGTACTCGTCCCGAAATAATACGGCTGTCAAGAGTTATATCAAAACTCGATACTACTGAAGCAATTGATCA
Organism: Bacteroidota bacterium; assembly: GCA_037127735.1. Taxonomy (GTDB): domain Bacteria; phylum Bacteroidota; class Bacteroidia; order Bacteroidales; family VadinHA17; genus LD21. Next base: position 19,788 of record JBAXXU010000041.1, on the reverse strand, counting down.
TGTGCTGGTTCATACCGGGCAAAACCATGATTATGAGCTCAACGAGATTTTCTTCAGGGACCTTGAACTACCGAAACCCGATTATTTTTTAAATGCAGCCGGAGGAACAGCAGCTGAAACTATTGGTAAGGTTATCATAAATATAGATCCTGTTTTGGAAAAGGAACAACCGGATGCTTTTTTGGTGTTGGGTGATACCAACAGCTGTCTCTGCGCTATTCCGGCAAAAAAGAGGAAGATACCTATTTTTCACATGGAAGCCGGGAACCGTTGCTTCGATCAAAGGGTGCCAGAAGAAACAAACAGGAAGATAGTTGATCATATTAGTGATATCAACCTCACGTATAGCGATATAGCCAGGGAATATCTCTTGCATGAGGGCATACCTGCCGACAGGATAATAAAAACCGGAAGCCCTGTATTTGAGGTTCTTAACCATTTCTTACCGAAAATAAGAGAATCGAAGGCGCTCTCTGAACTCGGGCTTGAAAAAGAGCGCTATTTTATTATCTCTTCGCATAGAGAAGAAAACATTAACTCAGACAGGAACTTTGGTGAGTTGGTTAACACGATCAATTCAATTGCCGAAAATTATTCAATGCCGGTTATCGTATCAACTCATCCCCGTACACGTAAACAAATTGAACAGACAGGCGCCAAATTTCATAAGTCAGTTATACTCGGTAAACCATTTGGTTTTCTCGATTATATTAATCTGCAGATGAATGCTTTTGCTGTATTGTCCGATAGCGGGACCATCTCCGAAGAATCATCTGTATTAAACTTCCCGGCGCTGAACCTCCGCGAAGCACATGAAAGGCCAGAGGCTATGGAAGAGGCGTCTGTTATGATGGTTGGCCTGAAGTACGACCGCATTCTTCAGGGGTTGTCTGTCCTGCAAAATCAGAAACGAAAAAATGAGCGAAGTTCAAGACCGGTTGGCGATTATTCCATGCCCGATGTGTCAGGAAAGGTGGTTCGTATAATTCTTTCCTATATTGATTATGTTAATACCAACGTCTGGAAAAAGTAGTCACTCATATCTTTAATCTTTTCCATTATTCTGAATTTTAGCAATATACGGTAGTAATGACCCGCGAAGAACTGTTTCATTCTCTTAAAAATTCAGAACTGCTGAGAAACACCTCTATTCTTGTATCGGGCACAGCAGTGGCTCAGTTAATCCCTATTCTGCTCCAGCCAATTTTACGAAGATATTATTCTCCTGATATTTTTGGAGCTTATGCTGTTTACCTGAGCCTGATTGGAATACTGGGAATTATTTCTTCCTTTAAATATGAACTTGCTATTATCCTGCCACGTAAAGATAAGGAGGCGGCAAACGTCTTCTTTTTAACAATACTGATTAATATTTTATTTGATGTCTTATTAGTTTTTGTTATAATTATCTGGAAAACAGATATTCTCCATTTTTTTAACCTGTCTGATAAATTTTCTGATTATCTGTACTTTGTTCCCCTGGGGATATTTTTTTATAGTTTTTATCAGAGTATTAATTACTGGTTGATACGAAAAAAAGGATTTTTCCCGATTTCGATCAATAAATTTGTACGCAGAGGATTTGAAGGATTTGCACAGGTGGCGTTTAAATTTGCAAAAAATTCTCATGGCATTATTTTTGGAGATCTGATAGGTCATTTTGCAAACATAATTTCCGGGATATATCAGGGTAAAAAAAGAGGCCTTTCATTGGGTCTGTTTAGCCTCGGCAAAATAAAATTTGTGGCGCTTAAATACTTTGAATTTCCTAAATACAATGTAATTCCAAGTTTCATGAGCGCTTGTAGTTTCCTTTTACCGGTGATATTGTTAAATAAGTTTTTTTCATCGGAGATTACCGGCTTTTTTGACCTGTCAAAATTATTACTGTCAATACCGCTGGCGCTCATTTCCACATCAATTTCCAATGTCCTGCTTCAGAGCATTTCGGAGAAATTCAAAATTAATAAGAGTTTAAAAAAAGATTTGTTACTTATTCTGGGCATTGTATGTGTTATTGGAACAGTTGAAATAATAGTCATTACTTTTTTTGGAGTTGAATTATTTAAATTGATCTTTGGCGAGTTATGGGGGTTTTCAGGAAAGATATCTCAGATTTTAGTCTGGTCGTATGCCTTGAATTTTTTTGTTGCTTCGTTTAGCGCGATCTTTATTTCGATGAATAAAATTAAACTTTTAAGCGCCTGGCAATTATTTTACTTTATTTCTATTATTTCATTAACTTTTTTCAGAAAGTACGAATTCCTCGATTTCCTGAGAATTTATGTGTCCATTGAGGTGTTTTGTTATTTAATTTCGATTGTTTTAATGTTTTATATAGTGTCAGGGTATGAAAGAAGAGTTAAAGCTCAGGTTTAGTTATTTGTTAAGGATACACTTAGTAGTTTGGCATTAATTGGATATATCCCCGTATGAGTTATAAACTATTCACAATAAGTACAATGTACCCCGATTACCTGGGGTCATTTTATAAAAGGTTTAATGAAGCAAAAAAATTATCTTACGATGAACATTTTGGTTTACTTCTGAATTATACCACGGAGTTTGTCGGATCATATACAAGAACCTTCAGGAAACTTGGTATAGATGCAAATTGTGTTGTTGCTAACGATAGCGTACTGCAAAGAAAGTGGAGATCGGAAAATTGTAAGAAGAGAGAAAGTGATAATAAAGTGCTATTTGAACAGGTTAAAAAAAATCAGCCTGATATTCTATGGATCGAAGATTTAAATTATACAGACAATGACTTCCTGAAAACCATACGAGAAAGGGTCAGGAGTATAAAATTGATAATAGCCTATCACTGCTCTCCCTTCAATCCTAAAATTTTTGAGCGTTTAAAGTATGTTGATTTTGTTATTACTTGTACCCCCGGATTGAAACAGGAAGTGGAAAGCAAAGGCTTTCGGTCATACCTCGTTTATCATGGATTTGATGTAGATATTCTTGATAGAATAAATGAAAAAAATATCTTTCCGGAAAATAATTTCATTTTTTCCGGTTCTCTCGCAACAGGAGCAGATTACCATGGCGACAGAATAGAATTAGTTGAAAATATCCTCAGGGCAAATATTGATATAGCTTTATATGTAAACATCGAGAAGGAGTATAAGATAAGAGCTAAACAGTCATTATTTTTTGTAAATGAGTTTCTCAAAAAGATTAGAATGGCCTGTCTTAAAAATTATTTTCCGGTACTTCAGTATGGAGAAACACCTGTTAAGAGCTATTCTGATATATTATTGAAGAATAAGCGCCAACCGGTCTTTGGAATTGATATGTACAAACTTTTTTCCGATTCTAAAATAGTTTTAAATATTCATATTGGCGTTGCCGGCAATTATGCTGGTAACATGCGATTATTTGAAGTGACAGGTGTCGGCAGTTGCATATTAACCGACAATAAAAAAAACCTCAGTGATTTATTTGTTCCTGGTAAAGAGGTTGTTGCTTATGACAATATGGAAGATTGTATTGAGAAAGCAAAATGGCTCCTTGATAATGAAGACGAAAGGAAAAAAATTGCACTGGCCGGTCAGCAAAAAACCCTGATCTCGCATACTGTTGAGAACAGGTGTAAATTGATATTAGAAATAATTGATAATGAATTGAATAGCAAATATTCTAAATAAAATTAAAATGAATAAGTTGAAATTCGCGATAGTGGGCTGTGGAAGAATCGCGGAAAGACATGCAGAACAAATATCGCGTTTGGCAACCTTAACGGCAGTATGCGATATAGTTGAATCGAGTGCGAATCAACTTGGACAAAAATATGGATCAAAAGTCTATAATAATATTGATGATATGCTCTCAGGTGAAAAAGATTTGGATGTTGTTTCAATTTGCTCCCCAAACGGACTCCATGCTGAACATTCAATAAGAGTATTTCGTGAAGGATTTCATGTTTTATGCGAAAAACCAATGGCAATAAGCGTTTTCGATTGCGGGGAGATGATAAAAGAAGCCGAAAGAGCCAATAAAAGGCTTTTTATTGTGAAACAAAATCGTTATAATCCACCGGTTCAGGCAATTAAGGAGGCGCTTGATGAAAACAGGCTTGGAAAAATATTTAGTGTTCAACTAAATTGTTTCTGGAACCGTAATCATGAATATTATACTCAATCTGAATGGAAAGGCACTGAAAAACTTGATGGTGGTACCCTTTATACGCAATTCAGCCATTTTATAGATCTTCTCTATTGGCTGTTCGGTGATATTAAAAATGTTGAGGCATTAACCAGAAATTTTATGCACGATCAGGTAATAGAGTTTGAAGATACCGGTGTAGCTTTGGTTGAATTCTTTAATGGTATAATCGGGACAATCAACTATAATGTTAATAGCTATGCAAAGAACATGGAGGGCTCATTAACCATTTTCGGAGAGTCCGGAACAGTTAAAATTGGTGGTCAGTATTTAAATGAACTCGAATATCAGAATATAAGAGGTTATAAGATTACAAACCTTCCTGCCGGAAATCCTCCAAATAACTATGGCCGGTATGTTGGTTCAATGTCTAATCATAATAAAGTATATGAGAATGTAGTTGAGGTGTTATTGAATCATGGTCAGATTGCCACTAACGGGTTCGAGGGGCTAAAAACCGTTGAGATAATTGATAAGATTTATACGGCAGCTAAAAAGAGATAAAATGAATCAAAACAATATGATACCTCTTGTTGATCTGAAATCACAATATCTTGAACTGAAAGAGGAGATAGATAAGGCAATAAGCGATTGTATTGCAGAAGGCAACTTCATTAAAGGCAAAATTGTTACTGAATTTGAAAATTCATTTTCACAATACCTTGGGGCTGATTACTGCGTGGGCTGTGGAAACGGAACAGATGCCCTCGAGCTTATACTGAAATCGCTGAATATCGGTCGCGGCGACGAAGTAATTGTGCCTGCCTTAACCTGGATCGCCACTGCAGAAGCAGTTAATAACGTTGGCGCTGAGCCGGTATTTGTTGATATTAATCAAAATAATTATACAATTGATGTTTGTAAGATTGAGGAAAAAGTAACAAAAAAGACCAAAGCTATAATCCCGGTGCATTTATATGGTTGTCCCGCCGACATGAATGATATAGTCAATATTGCAAAAAAACATGGATTATTTATTGTTGAAGATTGTGCACAGGCGCATGGAGCTGAGTATTTTGGAAAAAAGGTTGGAACGGTCGGAATAGCTTCCGCCTTCAGCTTTTTCCCAAGCAAAAATCTTGGTGCATTCGGCGACGGAGGCGCAATTGTCACAAATAATAAAGAACTGGCAAACACCGCGAGAATGATCTCGAATCATGGGCAGCTTCAAACGAGGCATTTACATTCAGTAATCGGGAGAAACAGCCGTTTAGACAGTATTCAGGCTTCAATACTTAAAGTTAAACTGCCACATCTTGATAAATGGAACAGGAATCGTATTAGCGCTTCACAACACTACAAATACAGGCTGGAAGAAAATAGCTCGATAATTTTACCGGTGGTTGAGGAAAATAAGAAACATGTTTATCATCTCTTTGTAATCCGTACCCTGAAGAGAGGAGTGCTAATGGACGCGCTTACAAAGAATAACATTTCATGTGGGATCCATTATCCAAAGCCACTGCCATTTCTTGACGCGTACAGTTATAAAAGACACGAACCGGAAGATTTTCCCAACGCGGTAAAAATAACAAATGAAATATTGTCTCTTCCCGTATATCCTGAAATAAAAGATTCACAAATAGATGCAATTTGCGATCAGGTATTGAAAATTTACTAAGAACCTGAATTATTTTAATGTTTCACTTGGGAAAAAGTATTGATGGGATGATAGGAAATTTTAACGGGACACCATTGTTTTTTATTATTTTTGCAGGAAGAGAATTTCTTAATCTGATTAATCCCTAAACTTGGTGAGCCTTTGTGTAATCCTTTGAGTACCTTTGTGTTTAAAGAGTTTTACCACAAAGTATCTCAAAGGGAAGCACTAAGTAACACAAAGGAACACAATGAATTAAATATGTTCATGAATAGGAAAGGTTAAATGGCGAATTTACGAAACATTATGGTTGTATTAATCGGTCCATATTTGTTGGCTCGAAAATTAATTTTAATCCTGTTCCTTCTTGTTAGTATTTTGGGTTGTAAGAAAGAAGATGATATTTTATACACCGAAACAGACAGGACAATAGAAATAACTGATAATATTATTATTGATAATGGAGTAAGGGTACGAAACCCTGTCTTTAACTTATTGAATTTCGATAATTTTTTAAGCTATTTATCATCTTCAGATCATTTTCTTATAGTTCCTTTAAAAGATTTCAAAAATACAAAATCTGATGACAAGGTTGTTATATCTCTCAGATACGATATTGACGAGAATATTAATGGAGCTATGAAAATTGCATACAGGGAAAATAAATATGGTATAAAATCAACCTTTTTCGTTTTGCACACTGCTTCATACTATGGCGTAACATTACATGGAGACTTTAAAAGGAACGAAAACATTATTTATTATATTAAAAAAATTCAGGACTCTTTTGGTCATGAAATTGGCTTCCATAATGATCTTGTGACTCTTCAGCTCGTGTATGGAATTTCCCCTAAAGAGTATTTAAAGAATGAATTAGCATACCTGAGAGAAAATGATATTCATATTTGGGGCACTACTTATCATGGATCGGGGTATTGTTATATATACAAATATTATAATGCATATTTCTGGAAAGAGTATCCGGACAATGGTTGGAATTATGAATATTTAACAAAAGGCTATAGGACAATTCAAATTGAAAAGGATAACCTGGTAAATTATAATTTTGAATATGAAGGTGGCCTGTTAGATCAGGATTATATGTTTGCTGATTGTAATTTTGTAGATGGGAAAAGGTGGAACATGGGAATGGTAAATCTTGATACTATTAAACCCGGTAAAAAAGTAATAATATTATTTCACCCGGCAAATTGGGATTAAGCTTATGGTAAAGTTATATAAAGAAATTTTTAATAATAATTTGTGGATAAAAGGTTCAATTACATATTATTTGGCTTTTATCACTATGATTATAATGCCGGTCTATCACTGGTATCTTCCTCCATTTATGATCCTTTGGGGTGTTTTATGGATATTCGAGATAAGAACAAGAACCGGTGATATACAGCGCGTTACAATTTATAACAAATTGCTGTTTATTTTATTCATTTTATTCTTTGCCTGGCAAATAGCAGGAATGTTATATTCAGACAATCCGAGAGAGGGCTGGAGAAACATTGAACTGCACCTCTCTCTTCTCGTTTTCCCATTGGTATTGATATCACCCGGTGATATGATAAGACAGAAAATTACCACTTTATTGCGCGTATTTGCACTGAGTACATTTTTTTATTTAATAGTTTGCTACGGATATGCACTTTACAGATCACTTAATGTTCAGGATGGTATTTTAACCTTTAATCCTCATCTGCCCGTGGAAACATGGTTGAATTATTTTTACGCGTCAGAATTAGCCATTTTTCAGCATCCTTCTTATCTTTCCATGTACATCCTTCTATCTGCTTATATTGCATTTGAATCTTTTTTTGACGGTTTAGCTTCAAAGAATGTCCGTGTTTTTTGGTTAGTAGTCGCCATCATTTTATTGGTTTCAATATATTTTCTTTCATCAAGAGCCGCGATATTAACTACAGTAATTACAGTTCCTTTTTACGTTTTTCGAAAATCAAAAATCATAGGTGAAAACAAATATTTAGGGATTAGCGTATTAATAGGGATACTTATCTTATTACCAATATTGCTTACAAACCCCCGCGTTAATATCTACCTGAAATGGAGCTCCGGTAAAGAGCTAAGTGATATGACTTTAAAAGAAGGCAGGATTACTATCTGGAATACGGTCAATAATATTATGAAACAGAATATTATTTTTGGAGTAGGTACAGGGGATATTCAAAATGAATTAAATAAAGAATATATTAAAACTGGTAACAGTAAACTGGCAAAAGGTAATTATAATGCACATAATCAGTATATTGAAGTGATGCTTGAAAATGGGCTTATTGGACTGACCATTTTTTTGTCTCTCCTGGGAATGATGGTATTTATTGCTATTAAGGAAAGGAATCTTATTTACATAATGTTTTTTCTTATTATACTTTTTTCTTTTCTGTTTGAGACTATGCTGAACAGGTTAGGAGGGAACACATTCTTTGCTTTGTTTTCTTTCCTTCTTATTCATGTTGATCAAAACAAAAAAATAGTTCCGGTTCAACATATATTTCAGGTGAAATAAATTGTCAAATGCAGGAGTTAAAAAAGGGAGCCATTCGCTCCCTTTTCTCATACTAATATTTCTTATATACCGCTAAAAGCTTCTTCCGGTTTGCAAAAATGATCAGTAAAACAAGGGTAAAAATAAAAAAGATTGGAACGTAAATTTTGCAGTAAGATAGTAACCCATTTACCGGACGTGCAGGCGTTGTAAAATCATTTAAAAGAGTAAGAACATCTTTGTAAAGTTCCAGTTCTGTATCAATGGCCTGTTTCCTGGAATATAATGCATAAATATCTGAGTAAATAAGCTGTGTGTTTTGTTGCTGCAGAAAGATCATTTGCCCTCCGGAAGCCGGTATCCTGCTCCTTGTCTCTTCAAAATATTTCACCTTCTGCAGACTGTCAAGTTGGTTGATATCGTATATCAGCCTTACCTGAATCTCTTTATTCTGTGCTAACCTCACCTGGTTCTTCAGCTGAAAAAGAGAATTCTGCCCGGCATATTCCAAAATTCTTTCCCTGAGTAATGCAAATTCCTGTGGAACAGATACCCTGGCGCGTACTACAAACCTGTCAGCCATCCTTATGTTAACTGTATCATTCACATTATAACTATTCTTGTAATCGATTTTATCAGGAATCCCGTCATTTCCAAGGTCAATTGCCCAGAACGCCTGAATATCCTTAACGAACCTGACATTTTCCAGAGGCATGGAGAGAGCTGCTGACAGGGCCAAACTATCATTCTCTATGCAAAAGGAGTGTAACCTGTTTACATAAGTTATCATATCGCTGTTTGGAACAGCATTGCTCCTTATAGTTAATTCCGATGAATAGACATTTTTCGACTGGTTTTTAGACATCCAGGAGTATCCAACTGCCAGTACAATGCTTAATCCAAGTGGTAACCACCTTCTTAACAGAAAAACAGTTGTTATCAGGAAAGCCCGCCCTAGGGCGTTGGCCCAACCACTAAGTGTTCTCCCCATTCTTTTAAAGAGATCTAAAAGATCAATTTCGTCATCCTTTACATTCGTATTATTTGTTGTGTTTTCAGACATATTTTTCAGATTGACCGGTTTATGTTACAAATATATTCAAATTTAAATTAAATCCAAGATCAGAGGAATTCTAATCAAATTTCGTTTAGTTAAGGAAAAATCAGATCGTTTTGAACACCTTTAAAGCCATATCTGTCATAAGGGGCTTATAATCCTGAACAAACTCTCCTGTTACCCGGTTGCCGATTACCAGGCAGATGGTCAAAGCTCTGTGGCCGAGCAAGGCTGATAACCCATATATTGCCGAACTCTCCATCTCATAATTACTTATCGTCCTGCCTCTGAAGGAAAATTCAGATAACTTGTTATTTATCTCGTTGTCGAATGTTTCAAGCCGGAGTCTTCTACCTTGTGGAGCGTAAAAACCCGGAGCTGAAATGGTTATGCCTTTAATGAAATTTTCATTCCGGAATAATTCAACAAGTTCTTTATTTGCATTAACTGCATACGGATAGGAGAGGGTATCGGGCCATTCAAGATATTCAACAAGAGTATCAGCCAGGCCAGTATCAAGTATCCAGTCATATCCCTCATAAAAATGCAATAGTCCGTCAAACCCTATGGCAGTTTCAGCCAGAACGCATGAACCTGCAGGTATATCGGCTCTTAAACCTCCTGATGTTCCAAGCCTGATAATTGTCAGTGAAACAGGATCTTCTTTACATATACCGGTATTCAGATCAATATTAACCAGGGCATCAAGCTCATTTAAAAGTATATCGATATTGTCAGTCCCGATGCCTGAAGAGATAACAGTTATCTCACTGTTATCGAATGTACCGGTTGCGGTGCGGAACTCCCTGTTCTCTTTTCTGATCCTCACTTCCTGCATGAGGGAAGCAAGCATATCAACTCGTCCCGGATCACCTACTATAATAATTTTATCGGAGATATCTCCCGGAAGCAGGTTCAGGTGAAATATACTTCCGTCTTTATTGGTAATAAGCTCTGTCTTCTTAAGCATAGAAAAAAAATAGGGTTCAAATTTACAATAATCTGTTATTTATAGTAACTCATTATCTTACCCGAGATGAGCTGCAGTGAAACCTCTGCAAGTTTTGTCTGGTAATGCGCCGATATTAATCTCTCTCTTGCATCAAGAAGGCTTTTCTGAACCTCGCGCAGATCTATTCCTGAAAGGCTCCCAAGCTTGTACCTCTCAAGCGCTATATCAAGGTTTTCTTTAGCTGTCTGAAAGTTCTGTTCTTCAAGGGATATGAGCCTCAGGTTGTTACTATATGCGCTGTATATTGTAAGCAGATCAGCTTTTATTCCCTGTTCAACCTCACGATATCTAAGTTCCTTGCTGTCTCTTTCTATAGATGAGTTATGAATGTTTCTTCTCTGGTTATTTCCATCGAACAGGTTAACCCCAAGTGTAAGTCCGTAGTTCATCCCGTTGGTAATCTGACTCTTGTTGGTGCTTTTTGTATAGGTATTCAGGCTATAACTGTAGCCACCGGAGAAATTGAGATATGGATAGGACCTGGATACTATTAATTTGTAATCATAGTCTGAGATCGTCTTGTTTTTGGAGGCAATAAGAAGATTGGTGTTGCTGATAAGAGTTTCTTCAAGAAGTTTCTCATAAAGGAGACCAGGATTTACATCAATCACGGTGTCTTTTGATGAAAACTCATAACTGAGATTTTCAACTGCCATCATTTCATTAAGCCTGATTTGGGCAGATCTTAAAACTTCATTCTGCCTCGACAGGTTGGAACTGTCGGAATTAACATAGACGCGCGACTGCAAAACCTCCAGTTTTGAACCCGAGCCAAGCAAATAGCGGTCTTCATCAATTCTTAACCTTTCTCTCGAGAGCGTTAAGGCATATTTCAGATTGTTCATTAGCTGAACCTGAAGGATATAGTTAAAATAGCCTGACACGATATCTGCTATAAGATTTTCAACAGTGAGCTGAGTATTAAGTTGTCCTACCACGTTAAGCTCACTAAGCTTTTTGTATGTTATAACTGCATTGAATCCATTAAAAATAGTCATTCCCAGTGCAACAGAACCGTTGGTAGTTGTATTGAATACCCCGTTAGAAATGGTTTGAGCGCCATCGGTATGATCAAGTGTGGAGTTATTCATTGTTCCGATATGGCTTCCGCTAAGATCGATTGAAGGTAAGAAACCCGCGTTACCGAGAGTGAAATTATTTTTTGATATTGTCTCATTGTTTCTGGCAACAAGGATTGAAAAATTTCTCTCTAACCCGATGGAGATGCAATCTTTGAGACCATACACATTTTGTCCGTTAGCAGGCGGAATTGACAATGATAACAGAATAAACAAACTAAGATAAATGAACCTCATTTTCAGTTTTTTTTGTTTCGCTTGATATATATGAATAGATAGCCGGAACAACAAAGAGTGTCAGGAATGTTGAAAAGACCATTCCTCCAACTACTGCAATTCCCATTGAAACACGGCTCTGAGCGCCTTCTCCTAATCCCAGGGCAAGTGGCATGATACCGAGTATTGTAGCCAGACTTGTCATCAGAATGGGTCTGAATCGTGATGCGGCAGCATATTTGATAGCATCCATTTTAGCCATTCCACTCAGTTTTCTCTGGTTGGCGAATTCCACGATCAAAATGCCATTCTTAGTTACAAGCCCAATCAGCATGATGAGCCCGATCTGACTGAATATGTTCATTGTAATATCAAAATACCACATGAACAAAAGCGCTCCGGTCAGAGCAAGCGGTACGGTCATCATGACAATAAAAGGATCTTTAAAGCTTTCAAACTGGGCAGCTAAAACAAGGAAAATCAGTATAATGGCAAGAGCAAATGCAAACATGAGACTTGATGAACTTTCCTTGAAATCTTTCGAGTCGCCTGCAAGAGCTGTTCTGAATGTTTCATCGAGAACCTCTTTGGATATTTTATCCATCTCATCAAGTCCCTGGCTTATCGTCTTACCTTTTGCCAGACCGGCAGAAATGGTAGCTGAAACAAATCTGTTATACCGGTTAAGCTGAGGAGGAGCAGTCTCCTCGGTGAGGGTAACAAGGTTGTCGAACTGGATCATGCTACCATAATTATTTCTTACATATAATGATTTAAGATCCAGGGGTTTATTACGATCGCCTCTCGCCAGATCGCCTAAAATCTGATATTGTTTACCGTTCATAAAAAAATATCCGAACCGTTGTCCGCTAAGTGCAAGCTGCAATGTCTGACCAATATTCTGTGTTGATACTCCAAGAGCGCTGGCCTTTTCCCTGTCGATATGAATTCTGAGTTCAGGCTTGGTGAATTTAAGGTTTACATCAGCCATCTGAAACATTGGATCATCTTGTACCTTAGCCATGAATGCCGGCAATACTTTCCTTAGTTTATCAATACTTGTTGCCTGCAGAACATATTGAATCGGCATACCTGCCCGTCTGCCTCCAAAAGTTGATTGTTGCATCACCATTGATCTTGCTTTGGTCTTTTTCCGCAGGGTGGCGCTCAGTTCATCAGCAATTTGCTGTTGTGTCCGATCTCTGTCTTTTGGACTTACAAGAGTTACCCGCACAAAACCGCCACCCCCTCTGACCATCGAAATTATTCCATCGCGTTCAGGCACCAGATCGGTAACAGTTTTAGCCACATCGTCTATATAATCAAGGTTAAACTCGTATGTTGCTCCTTCCTGGGCGATAGTATTGATTGAAATCTGAGATCTATCTTCCAAAGGTGCCATCTCGGCAGGAATTGATTTCCAGAGAAAGAAAATCAGTCCGAAAGTTACAATAAGAATCAGGAATGTAATGCGCCGGTTTTCAAGAAATGATTCAAGCATTCTCCTGTAACCATCATTCAGTTTATTGAAAAAATTTTCCGTTTTCCTGTAGAACCAGCTGGGTTTGGCTTCGTGACGAAGTATTTTTGCAGAGACCATAGGTGTCAGAGATAAGGCAAGAAATGCTGAAATACCTACAGCTCCGGCCATCACTATGGCAAACTCCCGGAAGAGTCTTCCCGTTATTCCCTGGAGAAAAACTATCGGAAAGAAGACAGCAATAAGTGTTATTGTAGTTGCTATAATGGCAAAATAGATTTCTTTGGATCCTTCAAGTCCTGCTTTAATGGGTGGCAGCCCGTTTTCTATTTTAACATAAATATTCTCCATAACAACAATTGCATCGTCAACAACAATTCCGATTGCAAGTACTATCGCGAGTAAGGTGAGAACATTGATTGAGTAACCTGCAAGATACATGATAAAGAAAGCGCCGATAAGAGAAACAGGTATTACAAGAATTGGGATAAGAGTTGCGCGCCAGTTTCTTAAAAAGAAGTAAATAATTATAACGACCAGTAAGAATGCAATATATATAGTATTCTTTACTTCTTTTATTGAATTCCTGATATACTGAGTATTATCGAATGCGATTTTGACTTTAATGTCTTCTGGCAGATCTTTCTTTATATATTCAAGCCGCTTGTAAACTTCATCGACAATATCTATCTGGTTCGACCCCGGCTGAGGTATAATGACATCGCTAACCATGGGGACACCATCCCTTTTAAGTATGCCTCTTATATCTTCAGGACCCAGCTCGGCCCTGCCAATATCTTTAAAGCGCACTATCTGGTCTCCTGTTTGTTTTATTATCAGGTCATCAAACTCTTTGGGTGTTGACATTAGCCCAAGAGTTCTGATTGTTAATTGTGTTGTATTTCCTTCAATGCTACCTGATGGCAGTTCAACATTCTCCCGTAAAATTGCGTTTCTCACATCGAGTGGTGTCATCTGGTATCCGGCAAGTTTGACAGGATCGAGCCACAGCCTCATGGCATAGCGTTTCTGTCCGAATATCATCACTGCACTTACTCCGGCGATAGTCTGCAACTGTTCTTTAAATGTAAGTTCGGCTATTTCAGAAAGCTCAAGGAGAGATCTCTTGTCGCTTTCAATTGTAAGCTGCAGGATGGGATTTGCATCTGCATCAGCCTTTGCAACAACCGGTGGATCACAGTCTCGCGGCAGCATCCTCATGGCTTGTGAAACCTTATCCCTGGTATCATTGGCAGCAGTCTCCATATCTACTGAAAGCTGAAATTCAACAGTTATGTCGCTACTGCCCTGACGGCTCACACTGGTGAGTGAACGAATCCCCTGGATTCCGTTAATTGATTGTTCGAGAGGTTCTGTTATCTGAGTTTCAATAACATCTGAATTTGCACCGGGGTAGGAGGTACTCACAGAAATAATTGGAGGGTCAACACTCGGAAATTCCCTGATACCTAAAAAGGTTACACCGACAACCCCAAAGAGCAGAATCACAATAGCAAATACAGTTGCTAATACGGGTCTGTTAATACTTACTGATGATAAACTCATGTTAATATTCCCGGTTATTTATTAACAATTACTGTGTCGAGCACAATAGAAAGATTCTGTCTTAGCTGCATAATCCCCGTAGTGATTAAAGTATCTCCTGATTTTAGTCCATTTGTAATCTGAATTTTTGATTCTGTTCTCAGACCGGTATTCACTTTTACTGACTGAGCTTTTCCCTGTTTATAAATGAAGACTCTCACTCCATCCATTTCAGGGATCAGAGCCTCCGTAGGAACAGCAATTGCATTATCTATCTGCGACAACTGTAAAGTTATACCTGCATATCGTCCCGATTTAAGCTCTTCATCCTTATTCGGATAAAGTGCACGGAGTACAATGGTTCTTGTATCAATATCAATTTTAGGATCAACAGCATACACTGAAGCCTTATACACCTCATTGCTTCCATCGATATTAAATGTAATCGGATAGCCAATTTTAATCTCTGAAGCGTATTTCTCAGGTATCGAAAATTCTATCTTTATGGGACTTATTTTAATAAGTTTTGCTATTTTAGTTGATGAAGTGGCGTAACTTCCTTCGCTAAGATATCTCAGTCCGATAATTCCATCAAATGGCGCCCTGAGTTCAGTCTCGGAAATACGCGACTTTATAAGATTAATATCGGCCTTAATGCTTTGAACATCAGTCTGTACCTGATCATAACTTTCCTGGCTTATCGCGTCCTTGTCAAGGAGGCTTCGTTGCCTGAATTCTTTTGCCTCTGCCATTTTTAACTGTACTTCAAGCTTCTCAAGCTGAGCCTGAAGTGGCCGGTCATTTATTTTTGCCAGAAGATCTCCTTTCTTTACCCTTGTACCTTCTGTAAAATTGATTCCTACTATCTTGCCTGATGTCTCGAATGAGAGATCAACCTGCTCATCAGGCTGGAGTGTTCCTGTTGAATTGATTAATTCACTCATTTTTGTCGGAACAATTATATAGCCTACAGCATTTAATTTCTGCTGACCCTGTCGTAAAGGTTCCTGGACAATACCCTTTCCTTTCATTTTTTTAATTAGAAAAGGTTTGTATTTTGGATAAAATACAATCCCGGTAAAAAAAATTATCAGAAGAGAGGTTATGGTAACACGTAGTTTTTTGTTCATTTTTATTGATAATGAGAAAGTTAAAATACCATTGAATTAGTGATATACATTGCTGTAAAACGTTGATTTAATGTTCAATATTACGACATAAACTAATATTGGATCAATTAGACCGCACAAATGTAGGTAAATTATAAATTTGAAGGTCAGTACCATTTCTAAAATAATGTTAAAAATTCATAATATGACTCTTTCGTTTAATAGTATTTAACCTGAATTATTCACATATATACTTAAAGTGCTCTTTTTCTTTGTGTTACTTTGTGATGTACTTTGTGTACCTTCGTGGTAAAAAAATATTAAACACTAAGTCGCACAAAGGATTACACAAAGGCTCACAAAGTTTATGAATAAGAGAAGTTAAATTTAAATTAAAGGAAGTAAATTTGGACGCATTAAATTTCATAAGATGATACCACGTATTCAAAACTTATATCTTTTCCTGACAACTATGCTATCACTTTTATTCCTTAAAGGGGGCATAATTAATTTTATGGATAAATCCGGATCAATAATAAAAGTCACATTCAATGGACTTTTAAGAAATACTGACGGACAAGCTTTCGAACTGATTGATAAGCTTTTGCCGCTCTCGGCAATTATTGTTCTCATTCCTGCAATATCCCTGATAACGATATTGTTCTTTAAAAACAGGAAGGTCCAATTATTACTTGCAATGTCGCTTATCATTCTTGTTGCCGGGTTGATTATTTTTTCCTGCTATTATTGCTGGTTTGTAATTTCAGGCTTTGGAGCGGCAATTACCCCGGGCTTTAAGTTGGCCATACCGGTATTGATATTGATTTTCTCAATTTTAGCTTACAGGGGAATTAAGAAGGATGAAAATTTGATTAGGTCGTATGAAAGATTACGATAAGTTTTAAATTATCTCCAGATTTTCCTGGTTGGTTATTTTTTCACAATAATGGCATTTCAGGGCCACGTTCTTCTTTGAAACCACACGGAACCTGGTTGTCACAGATTCAAAATTTGTGATGCATTTTGGATTCATACATTTTGCTATTCCAACGATATTGTCAGGTACTTCCACAACTTTCTTTTCAACAACCTCATAGTCTTTAATTATATTCAGTTTGGCATCCGGTGCCACGAGTGCGATCCTGTTGATGTCTTCATCTTCGAAAAAGACCCCTGAAATCTTAATTATAGCTTTCCTCCCAAGTTTCTTACTTTCGAGGTTGGTCCCAAATGTAATCTGGTTGTCAATCCTGTCTAACCTGAGTATCTGGATTACCTTGAAAAGGTTTCTCGCTGGTACATGGTCAATAACTGTTCCATTCTGAATGGCGCTGACGCTCATTTGTTTTGTTTCCTTCATCGCTCTGCTTTTTCTAAATGTATTCCTAATAGTGAACATAAAATAGCCTGACGCGTAAAAACCCCGTTGAGAGCCTGTTCAAAATAATAGGCTTTCGGATTTTTATCAACGTCCTGATGAATCTCATTAACCCTCGGAAGGGGATGCAGTATGCGCATATTTGGTTTGGTGTTTTTCAGCATCGAGTTCCTGAGTACATATACATTTTTAACCTTCTCATATTCTATCGGATCGGAGAATCTCTCCTTTTGAACCCTGGTCATGTAAATGATATCAGCTTTAGAAATGATGTCAGTAAAATCATTATGTTCGTAGTATTTAAGTCCAAGATTATCAAGGTACTGTTTAAACTCATCAGGCATTTTTAGTTCTTCAGGGGAGATAAAATTGAACGTTGCGTTCCATCTCGACATTGCCATCGCGAGAGAATGAACTGTCCTGCCATATTTGAGATCGCCAACCATGAAAATATTCAGGTTGTCAAGTTTACCCTGAGTTTTGCGTATCGAATATAGGTCAAGAAGTGTCTGTGTGGGGTGCTGATTAGCGCCATCGCCGGCATTTATTACCGGTACAGTGGCAATCTCACTGGCGAACCTGGCGCTCCCTTCAATAGGGTGCCTCATAACAATCAGATCGCAATAATTGCTGACTGTTCTGATCGTGTCATTCAGAGTTTCGCCTTTAGAAACGCTTGTACTTGATGCATCAGAGAATCCGACAATTTTTCCTCCTAACCTGTTTATCGCACTTTCAAAGCTAAGTCGGGTGCGGGTTGACGGTTCAAAAAATAGTGTTGCAATAACTTTCCCCTCAAGTAATTTCCGCGTTGGCTGATTTTCGAATTCTTCAGTCATATCAAGTATCCGCAGGATCTCATCGGTTGAAAAATCATCGATCGATACTAAGCTTCTGTTTTTCATTTGTTTGACACATTAATGGCGCTTGCCTCTGATTAAACCAAAATTACTTAAGAATTGTATCAACACCGAAGAATGTTGATAATTAATTAAAAAATTTTGCAGATAAGGTTTTCTCACCGCGTTTCAATATAACTGTATTTTAAGCCTTCAATCCTTGATAATCTTTTTAGAATCTTTTCCGTGGACGCTGCTCTGAAATTCACTTTAATACGGCACTCAAGATCAAATGACTGGTCAGATTGACCCAACCCTTCTTCCTTAAGTAACTTCATTACATCATTCATTGATATGTAAGGATAGGTAATCTCATAAAACTCCTGCAAAGTTTTCTCAACTATTTCCGCATTTCTGATAGCCTGGGCCGCCGAAGTTCTGTAAGCGTTTATTAACCCGCTTACCCCTAATAACGTTCCACCAAAATATCTGCTGACTACTATAAGGATATTTGTTAACCCGAATGAATTTATCTGTCCAAGAATAGGTTTACCTGCTGTACCCGAAGGTTCTCCATCATCATTCACCCTCCAAATCATCCTTTCATGACCAATCATATAGGCGTAACAATGATGTCTTGCTTCATGGTGTTCTTTACGTATTTTATCAATGATTTGTTTTATTTCTTCCGGATACGAGATAGGATGTGCGAACGCGATGAACCTGCTTCCCTTCTCTTTATAAATGCCCTGTGATGATGATTTAATTGTTTTATAATTGTCAGATCCCATATAATTTGTAAGTAACTCATTGGTGTGTCCAACTACTCTTTGGTCTCTAAGCTCATCCCC
This sequence comes from Bacteroidota bacterium, assembly GCA_037127735.1. Lineage (GTDB taxonomy): Bacteria > Bacteroidota > Bacteroidia > Bacteroidales > VadinHA17 > LD21. The sequence continues at coordinate 937 of JBAXXU010000041.1, read as the reverse complement.
CCTAGGTGATGGGTTAAACATTCACTATTAATTACAATATTAATTAATTCTGTTCGTCCGGTTACCGATTATTGTAAAAATTAATACTTTTGTCTTTAATTGACGTTAAATATGGGTGCATTATTAGATGAGAAGGACCTCCGTAAGCTGATTGTAATTGGCGACCGGATACTTATCAAACCAAAAGTTCCTCAGTCAAAGACAAAAAGCGGACTTCTGTTGCCTCCTGGGGTGAACGAAAATGAAAAGGTACTGATTGGCTACGTGGTGAAAGTTGGTCCGGGATATCCAATCCCATCTGTAAATGACAATGATGAGCCATGGAAAAACAGATCTGATGAACCAAAGTATGTTCCTCTCCAGCCAAAGGAGGGTGATCAGGCTGTATATATGCAGAATAGTGCAATTGAAATTGAATTCAACAAGGAAAAATATGTAGTAGTGTCACACTCAGCTATATTGCTTCTCCTGAGAGATGACGGGCTTTTCGGGTAAAATATAACGACATGGGAAATGAATTACTAAAAGGAAAAAAAATACTGATCGTAGAAGATGATTTTTCAAGCAGGTTGTTTCTAAATAAGATACTTGAAAAAGCAGGTGCAATTTTATTAAATGCCGGGAATGGTCAGGAAGCTGTTGACAGTGCTTTAACAAACCCGGATATTGATATTATTCTTATGGATATCCAACTTCCTGTCATGGACGGTTATGCTTCAACTTTAAAAATAAGAGAGTTCAGAAAAGATGTCATTATCATTTGACAAACTGCTTATGGGATGACGGGAGAAAAAGAGAAAATTATTAATTTGGGATTTAATGATTATCTGATGAAACCAATATCAGCTGAAAATCTTATAAAAAAAATACTTGTTTATCTTTCCTAACCTGAATTATTCACATATATACTTAAAGTGCTCTTTTTCTTTGTGTTACT
>JBAXXU010000040.1:0-32775 GCA_037127735.1 Bacteroidota bacterium | reverse complement strand
TAAGTCATCTGAAACGCTCTCTCTTCCATTTTTTGCTGATGAAAAGGACAACTTCTATGAAATTCCGACTAAAAATACTATCACGGGCTGGGTAATAAAAGAGAACAAATCAGCGCTGCTTAAAGAAAATGACCTTAAACTTCTTGAAGAAAAAGGAGAAATCGATCTTATCGGTACTCCATGTAAAGTATGGATGGGTGTTCCTTTGAAAGTTAAGAATAACACTATCGGAGTGATTTGTCTTCAGGATTATCATGATGAGAACAAGTTTTCAGAGGATGATTTGAATGTAATGGAATTCATTGCTAATCAAATTGCTATAGCGCTTCAGCTAAGAATAATGCTCGACAACTTAATCCACGCTCTCCAGAAAGCTGAGGATGTGGCGCAAACAAAACAGTTGTTCATGTCAACAATGAGCCACGAAATAAGAACTCCCCTTAATGAAGTGATCGGAATAACTAACCTTCTTTTACAGGGCGATCCCAGTGAGGATCAGATGGACTTTCTCAAAACGCTTAAGTTTTCGGGTAACCATCTTCTTACTCTCGTGAATGATGTTCTCGATTACAATAAAATGGAATCTGGTAAAATTATATTCGAACAAACACCATTTAACCTCAGTGACTTTTTAGACGAGATAATGAGATCATATTCATTCAGGTCAAAAGCAAAGCAGCTTAGTTTTGACATAATAAAGTCAATTGATCTTCCTGATGAAGTTATCGGCGACCCGATAAGACTCAACCAGATTCTTTCTAATCTCCTTTCAAATGCATTGAAATTCACTAATATGGGAGGAATTGTTGTAACAGTCAAAGAGCTAAAAAGAAACAATAATCAGTCAAATCTGGAATTCACTATTTCAGATACAGGAATCGGAATTCCAAAAGACAAACACTCGATGATTTTTGACAGTTTTACACAAGCATCACCTGACACAACACGAAAATTTGGCGGTACAGGACTGGGTTTAACTATCTGTAAAAAACTTATTGAACTCCAGGGAGGAACCATCACGATCGAGAGTGAACAAGGAAAAGGATCTACTTTTCGTTTTGTCATCGAGATAGGTGTTTCAGAAAATGGCAGTCTGACCCGAAATATCGAATTGCCTGAGAATTATTCAGGGCTTGAAGGTAAAAGTATCCTTATTGCTGAAGATAACAAAATAAACTTTTATGTCGCTAATAAATTCCTGGATGGCTGGGGAGTGACTGTTACTCATGCCGAAAACGGACAATCAGCCCTTGCCTTGATTGAAAATAACGATTTTGACCTGATACTGATGGATTTACATATGCCTGTTATTGATGGCATTGAAGCTATCAGGATTATCAGAAAATCAGAAAATCCCAAAATCAAAAACCTTCCTGTGGTTGCCCTTACAGCAGCAATTATGTCCGAGAGCCGGTATGAAAATGAGGATCTGGACATTAATGATTATGTTCTTAAACCTTTTAAACCTCATGACCTGTTTGAAAAGATACTTAAACATGTAAGGTAAAAAGACAAAAGATAAAAGATAAAAGATAAAAGATAAAAGTAAAAAGGCGAAAATTAAAAACATAGAACGAAGAAAAACACGGAACTATAAACCCGAAACGCTACTTAATGCATTCCCGGCTTATGTATTCTGAAGCCCGTTTATTGCCAAGACTCATAGATTTCCTGAAATCGTGACAGCCATCTTCCACCCTTCCTGAACTGAGCAGGGCAATCCCCTTATTCAGCCAGATGTCAGAATTTTCAGGTTTAAGATCCAATGACATGCTGAAGTCATTTATTGCCAAGTCCCATGACTTTGAAACAAAATATGAGTTGGCCCTGTCAATATAGCGCTCAGGGTCATTAGGATAAAGTTTCAGGTTCTTTGAAAAATATTCGAGAGCTTTAAGGTTGTCGCCTGATACTGCTTCGATTTTTCCGGCTAAACTGATAGCAGCTTTGTTTTCCGGATAAATTTCAAGGTATTTCTCAATATCAGTCAGCGCCTTATCTGTTTCTCCGGTTTTTCTGTAACAATCTGCTCTGAGAATTAAAAATTCAGCATCAGCAATACATAAACTTATGAGATGAGAATATGTTACTGATGCTCCGGCTGCATTCGATGAGGCAGCCTGGGCCTTTGCAAGAATCCTTAAATATTTTTCATTATCAGGATTTATGACAGTTAATCCTGAGATAACACTGATAACTTCAGAATATTTTCCGGATGAAAGGTTGATTAGTGCCCCGGCATAAAGAATATCATCTTCACTCTGATAATTTTTCTTAAGTTCAGAAAGAACAGCTTTTGAGTCATCAATTTTTCCTGCAGAGATATAATATTCGATTTCCGAAATGCTTTTTTCTGTAAAACTGTACCATTCGTTCTTCCAGAACCGACGCCATTCTGAACTGTTTTCAACCGGCCCGAAAGCAGGGTCGAGCATAATCTCTTTTTCACTTTTCCTGAATGAGGAATTCAGGTTCATTTCAAGGTGATAAAGAGCTGTGGCTGCATCACCTTTGAGGGCATAAATTCTTGAAAGACCATATTCACCTGAGTAAGGAGTTATTTTACTTGCTTCATTATAATCACTGATAGCTCCTGAATAATCACCTTCAATAATATTTGCATCAGCTCTTTCAGCAAAAAGTCTGCTGTCTTTCGCAATAGCGATGGCCGCGTTAAGCAGATTAACTGCTTGGTCAGCCTTGCCGGCTTCGGTATATGCCTTTGCCTTAAGAATATAATCAACTGTCTGTTGTCCGGAAACAGTTCCGGTGAATATCAGTATCCAAACCAGAGTTAATATCTTTTTCATTTTAAATAGTCCTTCAGAATCATTTTGTTTCCACTTTCTTTAATTTTGCATTTTCTTCGGTAATAACATGGACAAAGCCCGAGAGATGGAATAATTCAAGTCCTGAAATGCGTCTTTCATAAACATCGCATTGATAGAAATATACCCCCGGAGAAACAATTTTTCCCTTATATGTTCCATCCCATTCAATTCGTCGTTCTTCAGTCCTGAATAGCAGCAAACCATTCCTGTTAAACAGGCTGAAGTTAATCTTTTCAACCAGTCCCGATGTTTTTGCTACCAGCCTGTCATTTATATCATCGCCATTAGGAGTGAAAACATTGGGTATCTCATAAAAGTTACAGGAGTCGATACAAACCAAAACTGACTTTTCTCCTTCATTACCAATAGAGTCAAATGATGATACGGCATAACATCCCGATATAGTCTCGCCCGGGTAATGTTTGTATGAAAAGATGTTTTTGTCATTTACGGTAGTGAGTAAGGAAAGGGTTTCTTCCGTGGTCATTTTAGAATAAATCTTATAGCCGGCAACGTCTTCAAAACAGACAGGATCTGTTATCGTCCAGGAAATGGTATTGTACAGGCTATCGCACTGGCTGGTAACATTTAACATAGGAGGGCAAGGCGGTTCATTATCAACAGGGGTTGTGCATATTCTCTCTGAAAGGTTAACCAGGTTTTTTGGCATATTATCAGCCGGGTAACCACCCACGGACCTCACGTAATAGCAATATTGTTTACCATTTACCAATCCGTTATCAATAAAAGTCAACTGGTTTGTCGAACCCACGGAATCGTATGCCGATGTCGCTTCGTTCAATCTGAAGACATCATACCTGGTGTTTATCCATGGAACATTACGGTTAATTACAAACCGCACTTTTTTGTCGCCGGCGCTGATTGTAAGAAACACTGATGATGCGTACCCGGGATCGCCGATAAGAAACCTGTTGCCTGTCGCGTTATTCCACAATTCAATCCTGTAGATATAACCTGTTGATTTGGTATTAAGAGTGTCGATCAGGGTGGTGTCATTCAGATCAAAAGTCTGAATGGATTTAATCTGATTGTAGTTCGTCCCACCAATTCCATCCGCTCTGTAAATAATATATTCATACGGTCCATTGGCAGGAATTGTATCAAGTTTACCCGGTTTCTTCCATGAGATGTAAATTAATCCATTAACAGCATCGGTACCGGTTACACTGACATTTTTGATTATGGGGACTCCGGATACCAGAGTTGAAGTTATCTCATTTGATGCTTTACTTTCTGTTCCATTAGGAAAAACGGCGACAATTCTATATGTATATTCTTTCCCGAACTGCAGTCCCTGCCCATTATCAGTATCTGAATATGAAGTTGTTGAACTGCCGTTAATATATCCTACTTTGATAAAACCTGTTGATAAAGGTATGCCTGACGTACATGAATCGGGCTTGAATGTAGAGGCACCCTCCCTTCTGTAGATGCTAAAACCTGATATAAAATTCGTTCCATAATTCGACCACGTTAACCTGATCATTTTGCCTTCAGGTGATGCATTAATGACATGAGGTGAAGGACCAATAACTTTGATGTTTATATTGCTGATATCGGAGAGCCTCACCTCAGCATTAGAGTCATCCGATTTAAAAATTACATTATAAGGTTGTTTTCTCACTGCCTCATAGCAAGGTATCCATCTGAATCTTGAGGATGCAAATCCTGCAACAGAATCCTCCTTAGAAAACTGAGCAGGACATGGAGTCAGGTCAAAGACTCCGGAAGTAGCATTGAGAGTCAAATTATCATTATTTGGATCGGTTGCTGTAAAAAGGAAATCAATAGTGTCGCCTGCCTCAACACAATAATCAGACAGGGGACCGTTATCAGGAGGTTTATTGTCAGTTATGTAAACCTCAATCTGCATATCGCGAACCACGACTCCTATTTTTTTACCGTTTCGCCATTCCTGAATCTCCATGGCGACATTAAATTTCCCTGTGTCGGCAGGAGTGTCCCAAATCAGGTCTCCGCTGATAGAATCAACTCTGATTGAGCGAGTTGCAGGAGGCAACGTATAACCTTCGATAGGTTTGCCATCGTCGCGGGTGCACACAGTCAGCTTATATGAAAGACTGTCACCGTCGGGATCATAAGCTGCCGGGTTATGAATAAACAAATAGTGATAAGCCGCTTTGTCATAAGGGGGGTTAAGTAGTATCGGCGTGTCGTCGCGCCCCATTGCCGGATTAACTGTCAGAATTGTTGATATCGAAAAAACAACATTAACTGAATTTGGAATATTTTTTACTCCCAGGTTCCTGTTCGGGTCCTGAACCACGATACGGTAAACACCAGGGCCGGGATATGTATGAGTGATCTTATAAACATTCCTCCTGTAATAGTTAGGAAGCATTAACATACTTATTCTCGATGCAGTTGATATGGTATTATCGCCCCACTCCACATCGAGAGTTGGTCTGTCAGCAAGGCTTAAAGTATAAGTAAAAGTAGTTATCGTTATCTCGTAAGATAGATCAGATAACTGAATATATGTAATTTCTCCTGCCCGGTTATGAGTAGCATTTATGTCGGCGAAATAAGATGAAACTAAAAGCAAAAAGAAAAATTTCTTTATAATTAGATTTTTCACTCCTGAAATTATTTGATTTTAAAAGTCTGTTCGGTTAAATCAGAAGTCAGCTTAACTCCTTCTTCAAAATCGTTAATTCTAATAATTACCATATTCGACTGGTCAGCATAAAGTCCTGTCATCATAAGGTTTTTCACTGAAACAGTTTTCGGTTTTGTCCCATTTAAATATTCCAGGTTCATACTAATCTCATTATCAATCAATTTCATGTCCTGCAATTTCCCTGAAAGTTGTGTTTCATTTACTTTTAATATTATTTTTTCTCCGATATATTTTTCCATAGAGCCCATGTAAGAGGAAATGTTGTTTACAAAATCCTTTTCCTGAATATCACCACCATTTAACTTAAAATCCCGGAGAAAATCATCAAAATATAACCTTACAAATACCTTAAATGAATCTGTTGCCGGCAAATAATCAATACTGGTAATGGTAACATGTACCGGATGAAATAAAAGCCATATTGAAAAAAACAGGGTTTTGAACATTATTATTCGTTTTCAGGCCTGAATAAACTATCAAAAATCAGACCAATTATTGATTAATCGTTAATATTCACGCGGTCTTTAAGATACTGAACAGAACCAACCTCGATGAATGAAAACCCTGATCCTCCCGAGAAATTTCCTGCCAGTACAACTACAATATCATCACCAGCCATTTTATGAGTTTTAACCAGGTTTTTTAATGCAATATGGATAAACTCGTCAACAGATTTTCTTCTCTCCTGGTAGCTTGCATAAACACCGTAAGATAGTGCCAGTTCCCTCATTGTACATTCTGAGTAGCATTGTGCAAGAATAAGGTTGATGCCCCTGTAGGCAGCCATGTCTCTGATAGTTCTACCCCCGGTGGTATCTGCAATAATTCCTTTGGCTCCTGTTCTAAAGGCAGTCTTAACTGCAACTTTCGCGAGATAGGCTGATATTTCTCCGGTAACATTTATATGAGGAATATCAAGAAATTTCTCCTTGTTCTTCTCAACCTCAAGAGCCACCTTAGTCATAGTTTTTACTGCTTCCACGGGATATTTCCCATTCGCAGTTTCACCGCTTAGCATTATTGCATCGGTCTGCGAATAGATAGCGCTGGCAATATCGCTTACCTCAGCCCTGGTTGGCCTTGGATTGAATATCATAGACTGAAGCATCTGTGTTGCAACAATGACAGGTTTCCTGGTGACAATGCATTTGTTGATAATCATCTTCTGGATACCGGGAATTTGTTCATAAGGAATCTCAATACCAAGATCACCCCTTGCAACCATTATGCCATATACATTATCGAGAATATCATCTATGTTTTCAACACCTTCCTGATTTTCTATTTTGGCTATTATCTTTATGTTACTCTTAAATGAATCAAGAACAGCCTGAACATCAAGCACATCTTGTTTTGATCTGACGAATGAATGGGCAATAAAATCAACCCCGTTGCCGGCAGCCATTTCTATAAAAGCTCTATCCTTATCTGTCAGGGAAGGCAGACATATTTTCACTCCGGGAATGTTAACGCTTTTTCGCGATCCAAGAATAACTTCATTTTCAACAATACATTCGAGTGCATTTCCATTCCTTTTAATAGCCTTTAATTCCAATTCCCCATCATCAATCATAATTAGTGATCCCACGGGAATATCTGAAGCGAAAGCCGGGTAACTCACATATATTGCATCATTTGAACTCTTCTTCCCGGGATCGCCGATAATACTTATCGTACTCCCTTTTGTAAGTTGAATGGGAGAATCACAAGCAGTAGTACGTATTTCAGGCCCTTTGGTATCGACAAGAATTGCAATTTTGCCGGAGACTTCGCGCGTATTTCTTATTATCTGAAGTGCAGCGTCAACTGACAAATGGGCGGAGTTGATTCTCACGACATCCATCCCTGCTTCAAAAAGTTCCTTAATAAAACCCGGCTCACAGTTCTTGTCTGAAATAGTGGCAACAATCTTTGTTCTTTTCCTGATCATAAATTATTTTTTCTTTGAATTAATGATTTCAATAAACGCCTCAACAGCAAGCCTGTAACTATCAAGTCCAAAACCTGAAATACTGCCTGCACAGTTTCTGCCTATAAGGCTCGTATGCCGGAATTCCTCACGCGCCGAGATATTTGTAATATGAACTTCAATAACAGCTGTTTGCATTGCGGCTATGGCATCGGTAATTGAAACTGAAGTATGCGTGTACCCCCCGGCATTAAGGATTATTCCATCAAAAGAAAAACCCGACTTTTGAATTTCATTTATTATCTCACCTTCAACGTTCGACTGAAAATATTTAAAAATAATATCCGGATAGCGGGATTCTAAAACTGAAAGGTAATCTTCAAAAGAAGAATGTCCGTACTTTTCAGGTTCTCTCCGGCCAAGAAGATTCAGGTTAGGACCATTAATAATCTTAATTTTCATCTGATCATTGAATTTATTCCTGCAATAAATATTATTATTGGTATCTCAAATAATATAACGGTAAAAATAGCTAAAAAATATTTAAGGAAACGAACTTAAGAAGGTTGTCTTACTTTGTGTTACTTTGTGAAATAATTTATTGAAAAATATGAGTCTCACCTGGAAACAATCATTCAGGAATTTTGAAACATATCTAAGGCTTGAAAAGTCATTGTCGGAAAATAGCATTGAGGCCTATCTGAATGATGTTTTTAAACTGGAAAAATACTTTAGCAAAACAGGAAATGAAGTCGCACCTTCAATGGTAACCTATCCCGATCTGAAAGGTTTTCTGGTATGCTATAGCGCTGAAAATAAAAATACAAGAACACAATCACGAGTATTATCAGGAGTAAGGGCATTTTTCAGATTCCTTCTCATCGAAGGTGAGATTGATGAGAATCCTGCTTTACTTATTGAATCTCCAAAAATCGGATTTAAGCTTCCTGAAGTACTATCAATAATTGAGATTGACAGTATGATTGAGGAAATTGACCTGAGTAAACCGGAGGGTCACAGGAATAAGGCAATAATTGAAACGCTTTACGGATGTGGCCTGCGTGTGTCTGAACTTGTGAATCTTCGTCTTACCGATATACATTATGGTGAAGGTTTTGTTGTTGTAACAGGAAAAGGAAACAAACAGAGGCTTGTACCTGTAGGAGGTAAAGCGCTGAAGGAGATTGACATTTATAAACAGAACAGGGACAGGCTTCCGGTGATTCATGATCAGAACGTACTTTTTCTTAATCGTCGTGGGGCCAGACTCACAAGAGCTATGATTTTCACTATAATTAAGGATCTTGCAGCCAAAGCAGGAATAAGAAAAACCATCAGTCCACATACCTTCAGGCACTCTTTCGCTACCCACATGATTGAAGCAGGAGCCGATCTAAGGGCTGTTCAGGAAATGCTCGGGCATGAATCTATTCTTACCACTGAAATTTATACACATATTGACAGGAGTTTTTTACGCGATACCATGATCATGTTTCATCCGAGGTCTCAAAAATCATCTTTTTGAACAATCTGCCTTCTGTCAGGTTATATTAGCACAATTTTTATTTGATTTAACATTACACAGGATGAACTATATAAAAAACTTTGGAACAGAGCTTCTGTTCATACTCACAGAAATGGCTCCATATCTGATGCTTGGATTCATCTTTGCAGGATTGCTACATCTGCTGTTTCCTAAAAAGAGAGTAAGAAAATACATGGGTCAGAATAATTTTAAATCTATTTTTAATGCCGCGTTACTTGGTGTTCCTCTCCCGTTATGTTCATGTGGCGTTATACCTACCGGCATCTCATTTTATAAGCATGGCGCATCAAAAGCTTCAACAGTATCTTTTCTGATATCGACTCCACAAACCGGAGTTGATTCTATATTTGTTACCTATTCAATGCTTGGTCTGCCATTAGCTGTAATCCGTCCGATAGTTGCTTTTGTAACAGGGCTCTTCGGAGGTTTGGTTACTAAGAAAATTGATCCCGAAAATGAAGAAACAGTTCTTCAGAACAACCAAAACGATGATGAACTGCCAAAAGGATTTTTTCCAAAGATAAAAGAGATGTTCAGATATTCCTTTGTAGATTTTTTGCAGGATATTTCCAACTGGCTCATTATTGGACTTCTGATAGCGGCTTTGATTTCGGTAATTGTTCCTGATGATTTTTTTGCCGACAAGATCCCAAATGATTTTCTGGGAATGTTAATAATTCTTTTAATCTCTATTCCGGTTTACATCTGTGCAACAGCATCTGTTCCTGTCGCGGCAGTATTAATGCTCAAGGGACTTTCTCCAGGCGCTGCTCTGGTGCTGCTTATGGCCGGACCTGCCACGAATGCTGCTACCATTACTATGATAGGAAAAGTGCTGGGGAAGAAATCATTAATTGGATATCTTGGGGCTATTATCACCGGGGCATTGGTTTCCGGACTGATAATCGACTATTTTCTTCCGGCAGAATGGTTCAGGGTTTCTGAACATTTCGCCCATATGGGACACAATCATGAAGCTATGTTACCTGACTGGCTCAAAATAGGATCGGCCATAATGCTTTCGCTGCTGATCATTAACGGTTATTTTCAAAAGTACCTTAACACACGAAAAATGACTTTAGCACAAAGTTCCCCTCATTCAGGATTCTCCGCTGACAATTTCAAGACTATTCATGTAGGAGGCATGACATGCAATCATTGTAAAGAGAATGTTGAGAACAGCATTAAGTCGGTGCAAGGGGTTAATGAAGTGGATGTTGATCTGACAACAGGCAAAGTAATTATTACTGGAAACACTTTTGATCTGGAAAAGATCAAATCGGGAATAAAAAGCATTGGCTATAAAATTATTAAGGAATAATCTAACCACAAATTTTTCCCTGTACAATCGAAAATATTTAGCTCAGCATTTCGGAGAGACTGAGGAGCAAAAAAAGTTAACTCTTCAGTTTTCAGAAATTCAAATTTATATATTAACTTTGCGACTTATTTGCAAAATCAATAATTTAAATTTATCTCAAATCAATAAAATTATGTCAAACGTTAAAAGAGTCTATTCCTTTGGAAAGAAAACTGCCGAGGGTAAAACCGATATGAAAAACCTTCTCGGAGGAAAAGGGGCTAACCTTGCTGAAATGTGTCTGCTTGGCCTACCCGTTCCTGCCGGTTTTACTATCACCACAGAAGCCTGCAATGAGTACTACACGAACAATTGTACTCTTCCCTCAGAACTGATGCCTGAAGTATGGGCAGCAATGAAAAAGACTGAAGAGACAATGAATATGAAATACGGTGATGCCGAAAACGCTTTACTTGTTTCATGCCGTTCGGGCGCCCGTAGTTCTATGCCAGGTATGATGGATACCGTACTTAATATCGGTCTGTGTTCATCAACGATTCCCGGTTTCCTCAAGAAAACCAATAACCCTCGTTTTGTCTGGGATTCATACCGTCGTCTGATTATGATGTATGCCGACGTTGTAATGGAGAAAGCTGAAGGTATTGATCTGGGTGAAGGAAAAGGAATACGTAAGCAGCTTGATGAGAAGCTTGATGCTTTTAAAAAACAAAAAGGATATAAATCAGATACTGAAATTTCTGCCGATGAGTTGAAAGTTCTTTCTGAAGAATTTAAGGTAATAATAAAAAATGCTCTCGGAAAACCTTTCCCTGATGATGCAAAAGAACAGCTTGAAGGCAGTATTAAAGCGGTATTCAAAAGCTGGAACGGTAAAAAGGCTGTTTCATACCGTCGTATTGAAGGAATTCCTGATGATTGGGGTACAGCTGTAAACGTACAGGCAATGGTATTTGGCAATATGGGTGATACATCTGCAACAGGTGTTGCCTTCACGCGTAACCCTGCCACCGGCGAAAACCTTTTCTATGGCGAGTGGCTTGTAAATGCACAAGGAGAAGATGTTGTAGCCGGGATACGTACTCCGAGCCCGCTCAACGATGATACAAAAAATGATCAGAACCTGCACCTTGCAAGTATGCAAGAAGCTATGCCTCAAACTTACAAAGAACTAAATAGTATCCGCAATATCCTTGATAATCACTACAAAGATATGCTTGATATTGAATTCACCATTCAAGAAGACAAATTGTATATGTTGCAATGCCGCGTTGGAAAACGTACCGGTACTGCCGCTGTTCAGATTGCAATGGATTACCTCAAAGAAGGCAAGATTGATGAAAAAACTTCAGTTATGCGGGTTGAACCTGCTCAACTGGATGAAATTCTTCACCCAATTCTTGATCCTAAAGAAGAATTTAAAAACCACGTAATTGTTAAAGGCCTACCAGCAGGACCCGGCGGCGCAGTAGGAAAATTAGTTTTTACCGCTGAAGCTGCTGTAGCTGCTGTTCGTGCTGATGCAAAAGCTCAGGTTATTTTATTACGTGAAGAAACCAATCCGGAAGATGTTGAAGGTATGTCAGCGGCAATAGGGATTCTTACTGCTCGTGGTGGAATGACCTCGCATGCTGCATTGGTTGCTCGCGGCTGGGGTAAATGTTGTATTGTTGGAGCAGGAAAACTCCATGTAGATGCAGCAAATAAACTGGCAAAGATTGAAGGTTCTGATATTGTATTAAAAGAAGGAGATGTTATTTCGATGAACGGCTCAAGAGGCTTAGTTTATAAGGCTTCTTTACCGCTGATCGATTCTTCAGAAAATCCTATTTTCCCACTTTTCATCCAATACATGAAAATTGTGGACAAATTCCGCACCATGGGTGTTAGGACAAATGCAGAAACTCCAGCCGATGCTAAAAAAGCCCGCGAATTTGGAGCAGAAGGTATCGGTTTATTCCGTACCGAGCACATGTTCTATGGAAAAGGTTCGGAAGAACCATTATTCTTACTTCGCAAAATGATTTTGAGCGATGGACAAAAAGAACGTATTACAGCTTTAAATGAATTATTCCCTTACGTAAAAAAAGACATCAAAGCTACCTTGCTGTCAATGGATACGCTGCCGGTAACTTTCCGTCTGTTGGATCCGCCATTACATGAATTTGTTCCACAAAATGCTGAGAAACAAGCAGAATTGGCCAAAGCGTTAGGCATTACTGCTGAAGCTGTTGCAAAACGTGGTGAGGCCCTTCATGAATCAAACCCAATGATGGGACACCGTGGAGTTCGCTTGGGTATTACTTATCCTGAAGTTACTGAAATGCAGATTCGTGCTATTTTTGAGGCTTCAGCTGAATTGATTAAGGAAGCAAAACAACCGCACCCTGAATTAATGGTTCCTGTTACCTGCGATGTTGCTGAATTAGATATTACCAAAGTTATTTTTGATAAAGTAAGAGCAGAAGTAAGTGCTAAATTCGGAATGTCATCCCTTGAATGTAAATATGGCACCATGATTGAAATACCTCGCGCTTGCTTATTAGCCGATCGTATGGCAAAAACTGCTGAATTCTTCTCATTTGGTACTAATGACCTGACGCAAATGACATTCGGTTTCAGCCGCGATGATACCGGTGGCTTTATGAACGATTACTTAGATAAGAAAATATTGGCAGCTGATCCATTTCAAACAATTGATCAGGAAGGTGTTGGCCAGCTAATTGAAATGTCTGTTGTAAAAGGCCGCGCAACCCGTACCGACTTAAAAGTAGGGATTTGCGGTGAACAAGGCGGTGACCCTGCATCTGTTGAGTTCTGCTACAAAAAAGGACTTTCTTATGTAAGCTGTTCTCCTTTCAGGGTTCCGATAGCAAGGCTTGCTGCTGCCCAGGCTTCAATTAAATTTGGTAAATAACCAAAAAAATGATAATATGAAGAAAGGGCATCCCCAGGGTGCCCTTTCTCATTTGTTTTCAAGAAAATTCAACTAAATTTAGCTTCAATTTAACTTCATTTATTCATAAACTTTGTGAGCCTTTGTGTAATCCTTTGTGCGACTTAGTGTTTAATATTTTTTTACCGCTAAGGGACACAAAGTACCTCACAAAGTAGCACAAAGGAAAAGAGCACTCTAAGTATATTTGTGAATAATTCAGGTTAAGTTAATAATCGGTTAACTTTGTAACATTATTTTAAAATCAAAAAGAAAATAAGATGATTACCCCTCAGGACTTAATAAAATACGGTATTGAAGACGTTAAAGAAATTGTATATAACCCTTCATATAATTTACTTTTTTCGGAAGAGACAAAACCCGGTCTGGATAAATATGAAAAAGGAATAATCACCAGGAGCGGAGCTGTTTCAGTTGACACGGGGATTTTCACGGGACGTTCACCTAAAGATAAGTATGTTGTCCTGAATGACAAAACCAGGGATACAATATGGTGGAAATCAGATATGGCAAAAGTTTCTGATAATAAATCCATTTCTCCTGAGATATGGAAACATTGCAAAAATATATCAGCAAATCAATTATCAGGGAAGAGATTATTTGTTGTTGATTGTTTCAGCGGAGCAAATGAAAATACCCGTTTGAATGTCAGATTTATACTTGAGGTAGCCTGGCAGGCGCACTTTGTTAAAAATATGTTTATCAGACCCGAACCGGAAGAACTAAATGACTTCAAACCTGATTTTGTTGTACTGAATGCCTCAAAAGCAACCAATCCCGATTGGCAGAAACAGGGTCTTAATTCAGAAAACTTTGTCTTTTTCAACCTCTCGGAAGGAATGGCAGTGATTGGAGGAACATGGTATGGCGGGGAGATGAAAAAAGGCATCTTCTCTGTAATGAATTACTACCTGCCATTAAAAGGGATAGCCTCAATGCACTGCTCTGCGAATGTTAGTAAAAATGGAGATACCGCGATATTCTTCGGACTCTCTGGAACAGGAAAAACTACACTTTCAACCGATCCCGACAGAGCGCTTGTCGGAGATGACGAGCATGGCTGGGACGATGATGGTATCTTTAATTTTGAAGGAGGCTGTTATGCCAAATGCATCAAACTGAGCAAAAAAAATGAACCTGATATCTATAATGCTATCCAACGCGATGCTCTTCTTGAAAACCTTGTTGTACTATCTGACGGTACAATAGATTTTAACGATGAGTCAAAAACAGAAAATACCAGGGTATCATATCCCATTTACCATATTAACAACATAGTAAAACCTGTTTCAAAAGCAGGTCACGCGAAAAAAGTTATCTTTCTTTCAGCCGACACATTCGGAGTTTTACCTCCTGTAAGCCGGCTTACCGAAGAACAGACAAGATATTATTTTCTTAGCGGATACACTGCAAAAGTGGCAGGAACGGAAAGAGGGATTATAGAACCGGTTCCTTCATTCTCAGCTTGTTTTGGAGCAGCTTTCCTGATGCTCGATCCAATTATTTATGCTAACGAACTTATAAGGAAGATCAAGATGCACAATGCTGAAGCCTGGCTGGTCAATACCGGCTGGATGGGGGGCCCTTACGGCACAGGAAACAGGATTGATCTGCCTTCCACGCGCAAGCTGATTAATGCTATTCTCGATGACTCAATATTAAATTGTGAATATGTCACCCTTCCTGTCTTCAATTTAAGTATCCCTGTTAAAATAGCCGGAGTTGATGAGAATATTCTTGATCCGGGGAAAGCATGGAACTCTCCTTTCAAATGGCATATTGCAGCAACTGACCTGGCTTTAAAATTCATTAACAACTTCAGTAAGTTTTCAGCTAACAAAGAGACAGCAAGACTGGCCGATTACGGCCCAAAAATATGATCTGTACAGGACTTATGTTAATTGCTATATTTGGCTTTTGAAGAATTTTAAATATGAATGTATTACTTACACTATTAGCATTTATACTTGCATACCTCCTCGGATCAATACCGACAGCAGTCTGGATCGGGAAACGATTTCATAAAATTGATGTGAGGCAGCACGGAAGCGGAAATGCAGGCGCCACAAATGTAATAAGGGTTCTTGGCTGGAAAACAGGCATTCCTGTAATGATCCTAGATGTTGCTAAAAGCTGGCTTGCTGCTATGCTACCGGTCTTCTTTATTATTGCCGAACAGGGAAGCGCACTTGCTACAGATCTTCAGATTCTGACCGGGGTTACAGCAATAATTGGACACATATTCCCCATTTTTGCCGGTTTCAGGGGAGGAAAAGGGGTTGCCTGTGTTTTCGGCGCTCTGCTCGCGTTACAACCCGTTCTGACATTATCCTGTTTCGGTGTTTTCCTTGTTATTCTGTTAGTTACAGGGATTGTATCTGTCTCATCAATGAGCGCGGGAATAACATTCCCTGTATTCCTTTTTTTATTTTTTGATACTACGTCACTTACTTTTAAGATATTTTCAATTCTTGTAGCAATTGCACTTATTTTGACTCATAGAAAAAATATTGGAAGACTCCTGAAAGGTGAAGAAAAGAAACTTTTTAAATTCCCCAAAAAAGAGAAATCAATAAAATGAACGTGCCAGGATAATATTGTTCCATTATCTGAATTCGTTTACTGATTGGGGGATGCGTTGCGAATAGTGAAGAAATTGTAGTGTCATCTGAAATTTTTAGTATATTTATCTCGCGGAGTTAAACCATTTTTTATTTTTCATTATTTAAAAATTTCTAAAACCAATCAGATATGGAAAAAAGTTTAAAAGGAACAACGACCGAAAAAAATCTCCTGAAGGCTTTTGCAGGAGAATCACAAGCTAAGAACAGGTATGAATTTGCCGCTAAGGTTGCAAAAGAAGAAGGTTATGAACAGATAGCCGGTATCTTTCTTGAGACTGCATTACAGGAACAGCAACATGCCAAAAGATTCTTTAAGTTTCTTGAAGGCGGAATAGTTGAAATAACAGCTTCCTATCCTGCAGGAAAAATTGATTCAACGAAAGAAAATCTTTTTGCTGCGGCAGAAGGCGAGCATGAAGAATGGAGTGATCTCTATCCTGCTTTTGCCAAAACAGCCGAAGAAGAGGGTTTCAAAAACATTTCAACAGCATTTAAAGCCATTGCCACAGCTGAAAAAGGGCATGAAGAGCGGTATAGGAAACTTCTTGAGAATCTTATGAATAACAAGGTGTTTGAGCGCGATGAAAAAGTGTTCTGGTATTGCAGAAAATGTGGGTATATACATTTCGGAACTAAACCTCTCAAAAATTGCCCGGCCTGCCTGCATCCGGAAAGTTTTTGTGAACTATTAGCAAATAATTATTAATAATGGGTGACGGGGAAAAAATGCTGGATCTGATTACCAACCGACAAAGTGACAGGAAATACAGTACTAAACCGGTAGAAAAGGAAAAACTCGAAAGAATAATTGAAGCCGGCAGGATGTCGCCTTCAGCTTGTAATGCACAACCTTGGAAGTTCATAGTTGTCACCGAACCTGAGCTTAAAGTCATGATTGCCGAAGCAGCGTCAGCCAGGGTGCTCGGCATGAATTCCTTCGTTGGACAAGCGCCGGTGCATATAATTGTGGTGAGAGAGAACCCCAATTTCTCCTCAAAGGTTGGAGCCACTGTCAAAAATAAGGACTATTCTCTGATTGATATTGGTATTGCATCAGAGAATATCTGTCTTCAGGCAAAAGCCGAAGGATTGGGTTCCTGTATGATAGGCTGGTTTGACGAAAAGATGTTAAGAAATATACTTGGTATTCCCAAATCAAAACGTATCGAGTTAATAATCACATTAGGTTATTCCCTGAGTGAACAGAGACAGAAAAAGCGTAAACCGGCTGAGGAAACTGTGTCGTACAACAAATATTAATTTTACCTCTCTATTTCAGTCTTTTCAATGCTACTGTTATTCTTTTAACAGCTTCAACCAGCAGGTCATCGGAGGTAGCATAAGATATTCTTATACAGTCTGGTGCGCCAAAAGCATCTCCTCCAACAACTGCAACCTGAGCTTTGTCGAGAAGGTAAAGTGCAAGATCATCGGAATTGGTTATCTTCGTTTCACCATCAGACTTACCGAGGTAGTAGCTAATATCGGGCATAACATAAAAGGCTCCCTGCGGAACCCTGATTTTAAGTCCGTTAACCTCTTTTAAAAGACCACAGATCAGGTCGCGGCGACGAAGAAATGCCTCTTTCATTATTTTTTGTGATTCTCCTGTACCCTGTATTGCTGCTAATGCTGCGCGTTGGGCAATAGAACAGACGCCTGAGGTGAATTGTCCCTGTAACTTATTGCATGCCTTTGCAATCCATAATGGAGCGCCAATATACCCTATCCTCCACCCTGTCATGGCATAACCTTTTGAAACACCATTTACAGTAATCACCCTGTCGTAGATAAAATCAAATGATGCCATGCTGACATGCTCACCCGCAAAAATTATATGTTCATAAATCTCATCGGACATAATAAATAATCCTTCATGTTTTTCGACTATTCTGGCAATTTTCTCCATTTCGGCCCTGCTATAAACCATGCCGGTCGGGTTCGAAGGCGAATTGAAAATAATTAACCTTGTTTTGGTAGTTACTGCAGCTTCAAGATGTTCCGGAATAATCTTGAAATCGTTTTCAAGTTTTCCATCAACAACTACCGGGGTACCGCCTGCCAGTTTGATCTGGTCATAATAACTAACCCAGTAGGGGGCCAGGATAATGACCTCATCACCAGGGTTGATCATGGATAATATCACGTTTATAAGCGAGTGCTTCCCTCCCGCTGAAACAATTATCTGGTCAGGAGAATAATTAAGACCATTCTCATCCTTAAACTTCTTTGAGATTGCTTTCCGGAGATCGTCATACCCAGGTACCGGCGGGTATTTTGAATAGTTGTCATCAATAGCTTTCTTTGCCGCTTCTTTGATGTAATCAGGAGTATTGAAGTCCGGTTCACCGAGACTAAGGCTGATAATATCAATACCTTTTGCCTTTAATTCACTGCTTTTCTGAGCCATGGCAAGTGTCTGGGAAACTGATAAAGATTTAATTCTGTCTGATAAATATTCCATATATTTAATTTTATTTTAATCACATTTTATTGAAAAGGGCGCAACCAAATGTATGAAGTAATATTGAAAAACAAAACATAAGCGCGACCATCCAGAAAAAAAATGATGATTGTCAAATAAAAAAGAAAAAATTAAGTTTGTATATTAGTTCACTAGTGTCCGATTAATACCAGATGATTTTCAGCTGTTTATCATATAGTTCTTTGGCATCTTTGTAATCTTGGTTTGTAAGTGGCTCTTTTAGAGGCGTTTTGTCCAGTAGGGGAATTCTCAAAATCTATAGATTTTCGTAAATTGATACCCTCTTTTAAGATCGTTTTACTTTACCGTTGGCTTTAGCCAACGGATTATGATACCAACTGATCGGGCTTTAGCCCAAAAGTAAAGGACTAAAGTCTCTATAAATGAGGCCTATATACCGTTGGCTAAAGCCAACGGTAATTAAAATCGTCACGCTCCAAAAAAAACGCTACAACCAAGATCTATTCAAGATTTCAATGAACGATATTTAATTTATAGTGGACACTAATGATAATAATTTTTAAATGCCGAATAAATGGAAATACTGGCAGACACTCTTAAAATCACCATCCCGGCGCTGATAGTCTTTTTTACCGCATGGGTATTGCTCAGAAATTTGATAAAAAACGACCAGGACAAGAGAAGACAGGAAATAATCCTTCAGAACAGCCGTACAGTAACACCAATTAAACTTCAGGCTTACGAAAGGATTGTGCTTTTTCTGGAAAGGATATCCTTCGAATCACTTCTGGTGAGAATAAGTACTTCAGAAATGACAGCTTCACAACTTCATTCAGCAATGTTAAGTACCATCCGCGGTGAATTTGAACATAATCTTTCTCAGCAGATATATATAAGCAGGCAAGCCTGGGAGGTTGTCAGGAACGCCCGATCCAATATGATCAAAATAATTAACAGTGAAGCCGAAAAGATGCCTGCTAATTCATCAGGTATGACGTTCAGCAAAAGACTCCTTGAGAAGATCATGGAGCTTGAAATGGAGCCGACAAGAGTGGCAATAGATTTTATCAAGGGGGAAATCGGCAGGATGATTTAGGGTACCGGGTTCCGGGTACTTGGTCAAGAACCCTGAACCCTGAACCCTGAACCTATCAAAGCAGCTCCACGCTTCGTTTTACAAACTCGCTCAACTCTTCACCCCGCAGCATATTATTTGCCAGTAAGGCCAGATCAATAATTTGTTTAACTATTTTATTACCAGAACCATACAATTCAAGTATGCCTTTCCTCGAATTTTCAACAGCAGATAGTTCTTTACGGAGTTTTTCAAGATCATCCTTTTCTAATTGAATGATTTCATCCGCTTTTTTCTTCTTATGCTCCTTCTCAATAAAATCTATCTCTTCCTTAATTCTCTTCCTGTCAACATTGTTTTCAGTAAGTTGAGCACCGGTCTCTTTCTGAAGATCTTCCGAAATTTTTATAACGAGCTGATGATTGGGATTTACAACAAGGTTATAGCTATCGGGAAGTTCACCATAAAAGTTCATTCCTCCCCCCATTTGCGACATCTCCTTCATCCTGCGCATAAATTCAGACTGTGTTATAATAACAGGCGTTTCATTCTCGTCAAGTGTTTCAAAAACAACATGAAATATCTCTTTCGACTTTACCGTGACATTGAAAACACTTTTCAGGTCATCTTTTTGTTCTTCAGATAATTTCGATTCGCGGGTTTCTTCTTTCTGAATAAGTTTTTCAACAACATCTGAATCGACCCTCACAAATCTCGAATCCTTAAGTTTTGATTCAAGGTGATTAATAAGGTGTACATCCAGCTGGCCATCGAGAAGTAAAACATCGTAACCTTTGTTTTTTGCTTTTTCGATATAGGTGTATTGATCTGTCTTGTTTGTTGAATAGAGATAGACAAGCGATTTATTTTTGTCAGTCTGGTTTTCCTTAATGATCTTCTCGTATTCTTCAAATGTGAAATACTTATCGTCAGTATTCTTAAGAAGTGCAAACTTTGAAGCTTTCTCATAGAATTTTTCTTCGGTTATCATACCATATTCGATGAATAGCTTCAGGTTGTCCCATTTCTTTTCAAAATCTCCCCGGTTGTTTTTAAAGATTTCACTAAGTCTGTCGGCAACTTTTTTGGTGATATGACTTGATATCTTCTTTACATTCGAATCGCTCTGGAGATAACTCCTTGAGACATTAAGCGGGATATCGGGTGAATCGAGAACCCCATGCAAAAGAGTCAGAAATTCAGGAACTATACCTTCCACAGAATCTGTTACAAAAACCTGGTTGCAATACAGCTGTATCTTATTCTTCTGTATCTCGATGTTACTCTTGATCTTCGGGAAATAAAGAATACCTGTCAGTTTAAACGGGTAATCAACATTCAGGTGAATATTAAACAATGGATCATCTCCGGCAGGATACAACTCACGGTAAAATCTCTGATAATCCTCTTCTTTAAGATCAGTAGGTTTGAGAGTCCATGCAGGTTTCGTGTTGTTGATAATTTTGTCTTTCCCGGTTTCAACCATCTTGCCATCTTTCCACTCCTTCTCTTTTCCAAACGCTATTTCAACGGGAAGAAACTTGCAATATTTTTTCAATAGTTGCTCAATTCTATTCTCTTCAAGAAAATCTTTTGAATCTTTATCAATATATAATATGACATCGGTACCCCGGTATTCTTTGTCAACATCTTCGATTGAAAACTCCGGACTTCCATCACAGCTCCATTTAACAGCCTGAGCTCCATCCTGATAGGACCTGGTTATCACTTCAACTTTATCTGACACCATGAATGAGGAGTAAAAACCCAGACCAAAATGGCCGATTATAGCGCCGGTTTGATCCTTATATTTATCGAGGAAATCGTTAGCGCTTGAAAAGGCGATCTGGTTAAGGTATTTATCCAGCTCTTCCTTTGTCATACCAATACCTCTATCGGAAACTTTTATCGTCTTTTTCTTTTTGTCAAATGAAACCTGAATGGTTGTTTCACCCATATCTCCTTTATAATCACCAACTGAAGACATTGTCTTTAGCTTCTGGGTGGCATCTATTGCATTTGAAATAAGCTCGCGCAGAAAAATCTCATGATCGGAATAAAGGAATTTTTTAATTATCGGAAATATATTCTCAGTTGTTACGCCAATCTTTCCAGTTTGCATATCGTATAGTTTTATTGTTTAACATGATTAATCTGCCGTTCACTTTCAAAAGTTGTGCCGTAAGTTAGCGACTGACAAATAGTCACTTTTTCAGAAATACCCTTGTACCCTGAATAAACGAGCAGGATAACGAGAGTAGCCTTCGAAACAGGAAAAAAGGGTTAAATAAATCTTCCGCATGTTTGATTTGGTCAATAGAAACATACCTATTTTTTATTTCGTACTTCAATATTTTTAGTCAATTTCCATAACCCGTTTTTAAAATAGTATGCATCAAACGAATAATCAGGACCATAGTATTGGCGATCATCTTTCAATGCAGGTGAGAATGGAACGAGGTGATCAAAAACGATTGACCTGTCAGAGTTGAACCTCAAAGACATAATTCCGTTAGATGAATATTCAAATACATCTCTGAATTTGCTATCTTCCCCTGAAACAAACCATTTCCTGCCAAATATTATTGAATCCTCAGGCGTAAAGCTTAATACATCAATTATCTTCCTGCTGATCAATGGATTGCCATAATTAATACCCAATAATATCCAGCATTTTTTACCATTAGTTATGTTAGGTTTGACATCATAATACAAAGCTCCGTACCAATCCTGTTGAGTATAAATAGTATCGGTACTTATCGGATACTCACTGTAAGTAGCAGATAATCTGTAAATTTTGTTTCCCTTTCTCTTTTCCTGTTTTCTTAAAAAATAGCAAAAATACTGGCTCTGACCACTCTCAAGAACTAAGTTCCATGTTATGATTTTAATCAGATTATCAGGAGAGGTAATCTGACCGAGATACCGGAGGTTATTGAATTTGTGTTTAAAAACTGTATCCGATGCAACATAGCTGTCGATAATTGTTCTGATTGAATCATTTATCCTTAAACGGTCATTGTCGTCCCGATTATTTGCCAGCTTACCGTAAAGTTTCTCAAGTACCTGAGGCGAATCATTTATGTGAGCCTGGCCCTTGACCATGCCGGTTGAAATGGTTACTATAAAACTAAGATATAGTATTATATGTCTCATTTCTTCATTGCATAATTCATTGCATCATCAAGGAGCCTTTTCAGTTCGCGGCAAGCCAGGGAAATCTCATCATCACTGATAATCAAAGGGGGAGCAATCCTGAAGGCATTATTACAGAAAAGAAAATAATCAAGAATCAAGCCATATTCGGCAGCGTGCGTTATGACAAACTGAACATACACAGGATCAGTAAGTTGAACCGCTAACAAAAGTCCTTCTCCCCTAACCTCTGAAATCAGATGGTGTTTAAGCTTGTTTTTAAAGAGCGCTGACTTTGCATTGCAGGACTCAACAAGCTTATCTTCAATGATTACGTTAAGAGAAGCGAGTCCCGCGGCACAACATACCGGGTGCCCCCCGAATGTTGTAATATGCCCTAAAGGAGGGTTTGAAACCAGAGATGACATGATTTCTTTTGAAGAGAGGAATGCACCCAGTGGCATACCTCCTCCAAGGGCTTTTGCAAGAAGCAATATATCGGGCGTCACGCCGAATCTGTCAATAGCGAACATAAAACCTGTACGGCCAAAACCTGTTTGTATCTCGTCAAATATCAACAGGGCGCCTGTTAAGTTGCATCGGTCTCTGATCTTTTCGAGGAAAGAATTTTCAGGATAGATTACCCCGGCTTCGCCCTGTACCGGCTCAATAATTACGCATGCTGTTTTGTTGTCAATTGAGTCCAACGATTTTTCATCATTAAATGCAACCTGAAAAGTATCGGGCATTAATGGTCTGAAGGCATTCCTGTACAGTTCACTTCCCTGAATACTTAAAGCGCCGTGAGTGCTGCCATGATATGAGTTTTTAAACGATATAATACGGCTGCGGCGGGTGAATCTTTTCGCAAGTTTCAAAGCTCCTTCCACTGCTTCGCTACCAGAATTAACAAAATAGCAGGTATTTAATTCACCTGGAAGAATTCCTGTAAGACGCTCTGCATATTTTACCTGGGGGCTTTGAATAATCTCACCATAAACCATCAGGTGCATATAGGAATCAACCTGATTTTTAACTGCTTCAACGACTTTCGGATGGCAGTGTCCTGTATTGCTTACAGATACTCCGGAGATCAGATCCAAATATTTTTTACCGTCAGCACCGTACATGTATAACCCTTCAGCTTTCACTATCTCCAACATAATAGGCGCTGATGAAGTTTGTGCGAGATGCTGAAGGAAGAGTTGACGGTTAGTAAGCATCAGAAGATAAAGAAACTATTTGGCCATCACATTGATATCATTCAGGAGAGAATCTTTGAATGATTTACCTACCGGAACATTTTTCAGAGAACCTCCGACATTCAGATCGAGAGAGCCCTCGTTAATAGTCCGAATCATGCTCTTGTTAATGATAAATGATCTGTGAACCCTTATGAAAACTCCTGATGGCAATTGGTTTTCAATAGCTTTCATTGTAAAATGGATTGTAAATTTATCATTATTGGTATTCAGGGTAACATAATTTTCAAGAGCTTCAATGTAAATAATATCTTTGAGTTTCAATTTTACAAGGGATGATCCTTTTTTGATAAATATCTCTTCATCACCGGCATTTATTACTTCTTTACGTGTAAAGTATCTGACAGTCTTATCTATAGCTTTACAGAACCGTCCATAAGAAACCGGTTTAAGCAGGTAATCAACCACATTGAAGTCGAATGCTTTTAAAGCATATTCTTCAGCTGATGATATAATTATTATATTAGGGTGATAGTCTAGGCTTCCCATAAAATCGAAACCGTTCATTTCCGGCATTTGTACATCAAGTATTATCAAATCGATATCATGCCTTTGAGCAATCACATTTCTTGCCTCAATTGAATTGCTGAAAGAACCAATTAAATTAAGAGAAGAAGATTTGTTCACATACTCTTCAAATATTTTACAAGTCAGTATGTCATCGTCAACTATAATGCAATTCATGCGTTATGAATTTAGTAGAGAATATCACGGTCAAATTTAATAAAAAAATACTAACCATTATAAACATTTCTATTAAAGTTCAATTTCTTTTGTCGATTTTCTGGTGACAATGGTTAAAGCGCTGAAATAGTTGGTTTAAGCTATTGGTTTAAAATTTTTAAAAAAAAGGGGTGTAAAAACACCCCTAAGCAATCTCGGTCATAAGAGATTAAAGACCTTTGTTAAGCGCAGGAGCTGCTTTGAATTTAACAACTTTTTTAGCAGGAACATTCAGTTTTGCACCTGTACGCGGATTACGAACAACTCTGGCGCTTCTTTTGTCAACTTTAAAAGTACCCATGCCCGGGAGCTGGATCCTCTGACCACTTTTCATTGATTTTCCAAAAGCTCCTACGAATGCGTTTAAAGCTTTGCCTGCATCTTTAATTGAAAGATCTGCATCAGTAGCGATAGCAGTAATTAATTCTTTTTTTGTCATAATGAAAGATTTTAGATTTAGACCAATCTTACTAATTAAATGCAAATTTATTTTTTTATAATTCAATATCAAATTTTTTTTGCGATTTTCCTCAAATAGTGCCACTTTTAGGTCGAAATAGTGATATTTTTTGATCAAAATATGTTTTTGATCAGCATGTCGCAATTGCGCACTAATCTTTAACTTCAGACATTTTTTCGGAAATATTGTTCATAATCTGTTAATAAAAATATTATACCGCTGTATATCTGTCATTTACATATTTCTATTTAAAAAAATTCTCAAAAAACAAAATAATATTATCTTTGCAGCGGAGAAATGGCAGAGCGGTCGAATGCGGCGGTCTTGAAAACCGTTGATCTGTACACACGGATCCGGGGGTTCGAATCCCTCTTTCTCCGCCAATGTTTCAGGAACCGGAACATGATGTGGTGAGTCGTTCAATACGGGATTTGTATCCAGAATGTACAACCGGGCTCTTTGCTTTTCCTGAAGAAACCCTTTCTATAATTTCAAGGCACATCCTTCCATTGTGGTACGGACATACCCAGAAGCCCCCTTTATCTCCTCTGCCAATAGCTCCTGATTCCGAAGCTGAACTGAACCATCCTCCATTTTTGTTGTCAACAAAATGGTTTTTGGTATAATTCCAGTTATTTATGGCATAGTCGAGGTACTTCTCTTCTCCTGTCAGTTCATAGATATTCATACAGCCCACAATAGTCTCAACCTGAGGCCACCAGCTTCGTTCGGTTCTTAAGCTTCCGGTAGCAGTATTCTTTTCATCAATCATACTTCCATCGGGTTGAATTCCTTCTGTCGCGGCATTGGCTATCTTGATGCTCGCCTCCCTTACCCTGGAATGCAAATCAGGATCATTAAGCAATTGTGCCGCCTCATAAAGGAGCCACGAAGATTCAATATCGTGCCCATAAGAATCAATCGTTGAAGTACCAATCCAGTTTTTGTCGAGGAAACAAATCAGATGTGAAGTATTTTTGTCTATGATGTGATTCAGAAATATTTCCACGAGGTTTTTTAATCGTTCTTCCACTCTTTTATCGGGCCACACCCTGTACAGGTTAGCGTAAGCCTCCATTAGATGAAGATGTGTATTCATTGTTTTTTCGTCGTTGATAGTTTTTTCGCCTATCAACAGGGCCCTGCTACGCTCCCATTCGCGGGTAAAAACTTCAAAATATCCGTTAAATTCCTTATCAGACGCGTACTTTTCAAGCGCTTCAAAAATAGCTTTTGCTGTCTGAAGAGCCTCCTTATCGCCTGTGGCACGATAATATTCAGCCATTCCATAGATAAAAAAAGCCTGAGTATAGGTCTGTTTTCTAACATCTGACGGTTCTCCTTTTGATGTAACACTCCAGTATGCCCCACCATATTGTTTATCAATAAAATGAGACATGATATAATCTTTAGCACGGGTTGCTATCCGTAAGTAAGAAGTATCTTTAAGAACGCGAAATGAGGATGAATATGTCCATAAAATCCTGGCATTCAATATACCGCTTTTGTCATCGTCAGGAAAAACCTGATCATTCCCGTTTATCCTTCCATAGAAACCTCCATTTGCCTTATCTATCATCCTGGTTGACCAGTATGGCAAAAGGTTTTGTGTAAGATTTGCAGTCACTTCGGTTTTTAGCCGGTTCATACGCGCGCCTGAATCAGCCTTTTGGAGGTTTATGTCACCAACAGCATTAAGATTAAATGATATCAATGCAATAGTATAAATGAATAAATATTTCTTCATGATCCTTGTTCGTTTCAGATATAATTCAGAATTCAATTGTCTGCAAAATACAAATAATTATCAAAAGGAGAAAGATTTACCGTCTTACATTTCTGCGGTCAGGAATAAGGGTTTTAGGGGAATTGGATCTTGGACGGTTATGATCGCCACGTTGCTGTTTTGGCGCTTTCACCGGATTATGATCTATTAGAGGAAAAGGATGATCATTAATAACCTGTATCTTTTTGGTTATAAGTCTTTCGATATCCCAGAGGTATGCTTTTTCTTCTGCATCGCAGAATGAAATGGCTGTACCATTTGCCCCTGCCCTGCCGGTCCTGCCAATACGATGTACATAAGTTTCGGAGATATTGGGTATCTCATAATTTATAACGTACTCAAGATCATCAACATCAATACCGCGCGCTGCAATATCGGTTGCCACAAGCACGCGGGTTGTTTGTGCCTTGAAACCTGAAAGAGCGCGCTGTCGCGCATTTTGTGCCTTGTTGCCATGAATCGCTTCGGCGCTGATATCTTTCTTTTTAAGTACTTTAACTACTTTGTCGGCGCCAAATTTAGTACGGGTAAATACCAATGCTGTCTTAATCTTTTCATCCTTTAATAACTCAATCAGCAAAGCATTCTTATTGCCCTTGTCAATGAAATAGACATATTGATTAACGATATCAACTGTTGATGCCGAAGGTGTAACTTCCACCTTTACAGGTTTATAAACTATAGAACCGGCGAGCTTAACAATCTCTGGTGGCATTGTGGCTGAAAAAAAGAGCGACTGCCTCTTGTGCGGGAGAGCTGCAAGTATCCTTTTTACATCATGTATAAAGCCCATATCGAGCATCCTGTCGGCTTCATCGAGAACAAAAATTTCTATGTCTTTTAATGATATATATCCCTGGTTCATAAGATCGAGCAGTCTGCCGGGTGTTGCTACAAGAATATCCACACCAATCCGTAAAGCGTTTGTCTGAGGATTCTGATTCACCCCCCCGAATACAACGGTGCATGTTAAACCTGTATAACGTCCATATACTTTAAAACTCTCCTCGATCTGAATTGCCAGTTCCCTGGTAGGTGTGACAATAAGACTTCTGATTTTTCTCTTCTTGTCGAATGATTTGGTATTGCTTAAAAGCTGAAGGATAGGTACTGCGAAGGCAGCGGTCTTTCCTGTACCTGTTTGTGCACAACCTATCAGATCTATTCCCTTAAGAACAATCGGAATTGCCTGTACCTGAATAGGCGTTGGTGTTGTGTAGCCCTCTTCTTTAAGCGATTTAAGGATTGGTTCAATAATGTTCAATGATTCAAAATGCATTTATAAATAATTAAGTAAAAAAGTCCGGCTATTAATTTTTTCAGCCGGATTGAATGGTGGCAAAGGTAGTCTTTATTATTCAATGTCTGGAAGTTATGTTATAATATGCTGATAATTAAGGTACTGGGTACTGGGTACTGGGTACTGGGTACTTGCTGAGCCCCCCATTCCGAGCCTGTCGAGGAAGGGGGGTGCGGGGGGTAAAAAGTCCGGGTACCGGATACTATCTTCTGTGGGTGGATTTAGTTGTTTCAGAGTCTTTCGTTTTTTCGGTCTTCTTAGGGGTTACTTTGGACTTGCCACTTTCACTGCTCCTGCGGCTCGAAGATTTCACTCCGGTTGAAGTTGATTGTCGCGATGACCTGTTTGTGACCGCATTATGTTTAGATGTCGGATTTGAGACCGACTTGTTCGTAACCGTAGTAGTTGAACGGCGGGTTGTCTGGTCGGGGTGCGAATAGGTGTTTTTATAGTTTCCTGACTGTATTCTGACGCTCAAATTATTGGAATGAGAACGTTTTCCGTACCAATAGTAATCGTTCCAACGGGTATAGCGATGATATCCTGAGTGACGATAATGAGAGTAATAATCATTATACAGGTTGTAATGATACCCGTAATAGTAATCCCAGTAAAAGGGTTGCCATGGATGCCAGTAAGACGGATAATAGCCGTAATTCCATGAAGAGCGCCATGGCTTATAGTTTGAAAAGTAGATAAACCTTATCAATGGCCAGGCTGCAATCTCAACCGTGGTGGTTCTATGGACTGTGACATTCCGGCCATCAATAGTACGTGTATCACCGGTATATCCGGGATTTGGTGTCTGCCCGGCATCAACATCATCAAATACAGGTTCAATTATATAATCCTTACCATATAAAGCTTCATCGCCTGTAAGTTGAATCTGTACCTTTCCGTATTCATCACGTTGTACGGTAAAAACCGCCACATCCTGGTTTTCCCTCTGATCTAACGCGACCTGCAACACTATATTATGGACATCCCCGTCTATGTTATCAATAACCCTGATGTAATCAACCAGGTTATCGCCATTCAAATCGAGGTTATTTATTTTCGAATTCTCGTCATTAAGGCTCTTTTCAAATCCTTCGAGTGTTTCTGATTCCCGGAACACCTTCATTACCGCGTAAAGATTAAGATTATCCCCCGGAAGACCCAGGGACTCTTCCTGCTGATCCTGTGCCATAAGATTTGTACCTGTGGCAAACAATGTAAGCAGAATCGAAGTGATCATAAATTTTTTCATAACATTTATTATTAAGTCAACAAGTTTGAATATAGATATAATAGCAAAACTTATACCAATCTTTCTTTGTTCAACAAAAAAAATTGTTACTAATCGTGCCTGTAGTTTGGAGTGAACTAAAGTTTGGAGTGACTAAAGTGAATTAAAGTTTGGAGTGAACTAAAGTTTGGAGTGACTAAAGTGACTATTTGCAGGATCGGTAATTGATCCAAAGATGGGAAAGTTTTCAGTAACACTTAATATTGTTTATAACACCTGATTTTTTAACTTCGTGCACTTTAACTTCTTTTATTCATTAACTTCGTGAGCCTTTGTGTAACCCTTTGTGCGACTTAGTGTTTAATATTTTTTACAACGAAGGTACACAAAGTACATCACAAAGTAACACAAAGAAAAAGAGCACTTTAAGTATATTTATGAATAATTCAGATTAAACTTTAATTCACTTTAAGTACTGATTAGTCCCACCAAACAATGAACATAAAATTGATCATTACAATTTCCTTTTCCATTTTATATGGTTTATTTGAGATTTTCATGAGTAGAAGGCAAAAAGACGAAAGGGCTATTGCCAAATCAGGCGACAAAATGAGTATCTGGGTCCTTGTTGTTTCCATTTCCACAGGATATTGGCTTTCTTTTCTTATTGGTTCAACAGGAACAGGCCGGATTCATCACTGGAATACTTTTTTTGCAATCGGGGCAGTATTAGCCGTTATTGGATTGGTAATCAGGGTAACGTCAATACTGACTCTTAAGCAACAATTCACCTATACTGTAACAAAAATTGAGAATCATGAGCTGATTGAAAAAGGTTTATATAAAAGTCTCAGGCATCCTGGTTACTTAGGTCAGTTAATTATTTTTACAGGAATAGCTACTACGTTATCAAACTGGTTATCAATCATATTTATGATTGTTCCTGTTTTTCTCGGGTATATCTACCGGATACGGGTAGAGGAAAAATTTATGGTTGAAGAGATGGGACAAAAGTATATAGATTATCAAAAACGGACAAAGAGGCTGATTCCAAATATCTATTAACTCTGGTCTCAACCTTAACCTTAACCTCAACCTTAGCCTTAGCCTTTTTTAAAGGCAAATAATTTACTCAAGCTTCTATAAATTAAATGGGTACAGTTATTATGGCTATTTATTGTCTGACTTTTTCTGTTTTAGCAACTGCTCAATTCTGTCTATAATATTTTGTGGACATGATCCAATATAATCAGCTATCCGTAACTTCTTAAGAAAGACTGTCCTGTCAACTACAACTAAAGAATCAAAGGTCAGGCCCATCTGAATTCCTTCAGGGGAATCCTTTTTAATAATGAAGCAATATTTGTATTTCGAAAACTTATGTATCTGTTTAGTCAGACAGCAAATTTCAACTTCGTCCTGAAGGTCTTCTATTATTATTGCCGGCCTGGCTGTAGTTTCAATCGGGTTTTCCTGGTTGGGATAAGCCGGAATATTGACGACCTCCCAAACCTCATATAACATTGGTTTTGAGTTTTTTTATTAAATGATAATGAGTGTGACGCGCATAAACCTGATCGGAATCATCGCCCCATATATCATTTAATACATCAATTGATTCTTTTTCCTTTTCGGAATATGGCATATTGGCTGAATTTATAAACAATGTTTTAGTTAGAGTTTCTTTCATCTCCTCCATAGTTGCGGATATTTTAGAAAATTTTCCACAAATCCCTTTTATTAAAAATTCATCAGCATCAGGAGCAATCTCTTTCTGGGCCGTTCCAAGGTATTTAATCATTGAGTTTAATAAATCGTAGCCTTCTTTTGTCTGTGCATATGAAAGAGAATATATATCCTTATTTAACTCTTTAACTGCATTCTGCATCTTTTTTAATAACCACCATAGCGATAAATTGGCGACAGGTATAAAAAAGATAAGAAAGATTGGAAATAGGATGATCCCGACAATTATTACCGGAATATTCTGTATTGTTTTAATAATATTGGAAGAGAAATTTATTATCTTAAGTGATTTCTCTTGTTCAATATAATTAAAGTGATATGTTAACGTGTCATC
The DNA here is from genome assembly GCA_037127735.1 of Bacteroidota bacterium. Taxonomy (GTDB): domain Bacteria; phylum Bacteroidota; class Bacteroidia; order Bacteroidales; family VadinHA17; genus LD21. Next base: position 1,434 of record JBAXXU010000040.1, on the reverse strand, counting down.
CATTGCACAAGACTTTGGTACAAAGTTAAAAACAATTTTAAATAAGAATTGAATCCGGTGTAAAATATAAGGTCCATCCTGAGTGCGCTGATCTTAAGGGAAGGGGAGTCGAGTAAGAACAATCTGGCTAAAACAGCAAGAATAATCAATAATATTTTGTAAGTTTTCATAAGACTTTTCTATTCCAAAGACCCCTGGCCCTATTTCGTGCTCTTCGTTCCAGTTTGACGAATTTTTCCGCATACCTGACATTTGGCGGTACAGTCATAACCATTCCATAACCCTTTCTTACCAATTCGGCATTAATAAAAGTACCGTCCTGCAAATAGACATAAGCAAGTGTTCGCCGGTACATGTCGAGGCGGTCAACATCATATTCCAGTCTTACTTTTTTACCGGTAAGTAAGGTTGTCATAAACTGCTTTGATTCTTTTCCATAATACCCGACAACTTTTCTGAACACATTCCGCGATTCCGGAGCATCAACGCCAATAAGCCTTATTTTCAGCCCTTTTTCAGATCCGTCATTCACCCAAAAAGTGTCGCCATCGACAACTTTGGTAACGGCCATATACCGGGAGGATTTATCAACAGAATTTCCTGAGCCACATGACAGATCAAGAAGGGATAAGGCGATTAAATAAAGGGTTAGTATTCTTCTCATTCCTTGTGAGGACGTGTCTATTGTCATACCATGTTGATCTCTATGTCTTGTCCATATTTAATAATCTCATTCACAATTGGATTTGATAATTCAAATTCACATTCTCTGAACGGATGTGGCTCAATCCTGCTATCAATTTTTCGTCTTAATCTCATTAGCTCCAATTGCATGTCTATTAAATTGCCATAATCTTTGAATACGACAGCAATGTCAATATCACTATCATCATTAAAATTACCTTTCGCGTAAGAGCCAAAAAGAATTAACCTGACATAATTAAAATTTACTTTTACAACATAAGCATATCTTTTGGCAATGCTTAAAGCATCTGTTTTATCCATGATCTTATAATTCTAATTTTATCAAACCAATTTTTGGTAAAATCAATTGTACATAATGTATAAAACTCCCTTTTGTAATCATCATAACGAGCATTAAGATTGAAAGAGGTAATTTTATCAACATCAATATTTTAAGTTTTCGTCACTCATAAGTCTTAAATTTAGCCAAATATACAATTTTTTGATAGATGTTCAATCATAATGCATCGATGAGACCTACACCTTACTAATAGCAACCATTACCATTTAGTAGAGACAAGGCATGCCTTGTCTCTACAATTGTTGCCAAAGACAATCATCGCCAAATCGCGATCAATCGCCCCGTATCTTGGCCAATTATTATAAACCCGTGCAGATGATTTGACAATACAAAAGCCTCATTTAAAAGATTTTTGTATATTTGAGAAAAAAGATATGGATAAACAACTT
>JBAXXU010000039.1:0-33192 GCA_037127735.1 Bacteroidota bacterium | reverse complement strand
ATGGACTAAAGTCCCTTTAGATGAGGTTGTTATACCGTTGGCTAAAGCCAACGGTAAGTGATAAATGTATTACATCGAGTAACTTAGGGGTGTTTTTCAATTTCAAATCGTCATGCTCATAAAAAGAGCTACAATCTCGAGATCATGATTTCAAAGAACGATATTTATTTTGAAGTGGACACTAATGATATTATGTCAATAGCAAGTGAAAGCTTATATCAAAAATTTGTAACTAAGCAGTACTTAATGCGAGCTAAAGTTTAGAGTGCCTAAAGTTACCAAATCGCTGATTATAAAGGAATCTGATTTATCTTATTACTTTTCACTTTTCACTTTTCACTTTTAACTTTTAACTTTAGTCACTCCAAACTCTAGTCACTTTAGTCACTTTAGTCACTCCAAACTCTTTGCTCTGCTTGGTTACAAAAAATTTAATAATAGGATTATTGTTTTTCTGATTACCTTTATGACTTATTTTGTGTAAACTAATAACCATTTAAAACAATAAAATTATGACAATAGTAGTAGTAGGAATAGTAATTTTAATTATCGGATTTGTTGCGGCTAAATCTGATCCGGCTTTACGGGCTTACCAAACATTAATTAAAACAGCCGGAGTTGTCGTCATTCTTATTGGAGTGTCAATAGCCAGTATAGTTCAGGTTGAACCCGGGCAGGTAGGTGTACAAAAGCTGTTTGGCAAAGTGAATGACAACATTCTGGAAAGTGGATTGAATATTATTAACCCAATGGTACAGGTTGTTATGTTCGATGTCAGAACAGAAAATTATACTATGTCGGGAGTAACTGATGAGGGTTCAAAGATGGGAGATGATGCAATACGCGTTTTATCGGCTGACGGGCTTGAGGTAATTGTTGACCTTACCGTTTTATATAAGGTTATCCCTTCGCAGGCACCGCGTATCCTGAAAGAGGTTGGAATAGATTACCGGAATGTACTAGTTCGTCCTATTTGCAGGACAAAGATCAGGGATAACGCGGTTTATTATGATGCAGTTGCTTTATTCTCCACTAAGAGGGATGAGTTTCAGACAAAGATATTTGCAACTATTGAATCAAATTTCAAAGAACGCGGACTGATGCTGGAACAGCTTTTAGTTAGGAACCTTACACTTCCTGCCTCAGTGAAAGCCACTATTGAGTCAAAAATAAATGCTGAACAGGATGCACAGAAAATGACCTTTGTTCTGCAGAAGGAAAGACAGGAAGCTGAACGGAAAAGAGTTGAAGCACAGGGTATTGCCGATTATCAGAAAATTTTGAGCACCGGGCTTAGCGACAAGCTGTTGCAGTATGAAATGATTAAAGCTATCACTGTTTCACCAAATGCCAAACTGATTTTTATGACTAACGGGAAAAACTTGCCCATCCTTGTTGACAGTAAATAATCTATACCCCCGTTATTTACTGTTAATAAATTAACAGTATAAAATTTTAGGATTTGTTATCGTGTCTTAACCTGGACTTCTGTAGAAATTTCACATCACTACAGAAGTTCAATTTCTTCATCTTCATTTACTTCAATGAGCTTTCCATCATCGCACTTGATGGTTTTTGCAGAGAACTTTTTCAGGAGTGTATAATTATGCGTGGCTACTATTACAGCTCTTCCTGTCTTACTTATATCTGTCAGAAGTTTTAAAATACCTTCTGAAGTCTCCGGATCAAGATTGCCGGTAGGTTCATCTGCAAGTATAATATCAGGGTCATTAAGCAGGGCCCTTCCGATGACAACACGTTGCTGTTCACCTCCTGATAACTGATGAGGCATCTTATATCCTTTCAGACCGAGACCAACTTTTTCCAGAACCTCGCCTATGCGGGTATCAATCTCTTTCTTATTTTTCCACCCTGTTGCTTTTAAGACAAATTCGAGATTTTCATTTACCGGCCTGTCAATCAGGAGTTGAAAATCCTGAAAAACGATTCCAATCTTTCTGCGAAGATAAGGAATCTCCCTTTTTTTAAGTTTTGAAAGGTTATAACCGGCAACCAGACCAATTCCCTGTTTTAAGGGGATCTGAGCGTTAAGTGTTTTGATAAGGCTCGATTTACCGCTGCCAACCCTGCCCACGAGGTAGATAAATTCACCCTTTCTGACACTAAGATTAACATTGGAAAGCACAAGATGATCCTGTTGCCATATCGTACAATCTGTCAGCTCAATTATTACATCAAGTGGAAGACTTTCCTGCATTTTAATTTATTGAATATCAGTATTATAAGTAATTTAAAATAATTGATTTTCAAGCACAATTAATTAGTGAAAGGGCAAATCTTACTTTGCTTTGTAATTAATTTACCCACAAAATAAGGAAAGAATTGATAATTAACATTTATATGTTGATAAATTCAGTAATAAAGGCCGGAAGCAGGCGTTTAATAGTTGTAATTTAGCGATAATAATAAAAAAAAGAAATATAGTATATATGGCTTATAATTAATATGTTATGTATCTTTTTAAATTTTTCAGATTCAAACAGTAAATAATTATACATAGCCAAAAATAATTAGTTATGAACAGAAAATTAAATAACTTGTATGAAGTCTTCATAAACTTTGTGTGCCTTCGTGAGTCCCTTAGTGTGCCTTCGTGGTTTAAGGTTTTTTACCACAAAGGATCACAAAGTAGTACACAAAGTACCCCGAAGAAGGAATATTCAAAAAATAGAATTATAGGCGCTACTTTTTTTATAATTATGTTTCTCTGCTTTAATGGTTTTCATGTTTATGCACAGATACCTTTTACCGGTAGAGAGATTAGCTCTGAGTTTAACAGGGGAATGGAGTTGTTCAATAAACAGAAATATCCCGCGGCTATCCGTCTCTTCGATTCTTTCATCAAAAGTGATGACAAATCCAACCTCCTGTCAGTTACAGATGCAGAATATTACAGCGCTGTTTCCGCGATTAAACTTTTTAATCCTGATGCTGAATACCGGATGGTCATGTTCATATCGAAGCATCCCGAAAGCCCCCGAATAAATGAAGCGAGACTTGAATTAGGTGACTATTTTTACCAGAGCAAAAATTACAAGAAAGCTGTAACATATTATGAATTAGTTAACAGACAGAAACTCGAGTCAGATAAACTTGCAGAATATTTTTTCAGGCTGGGATATTCACTTTACAACAAAGGGGATAAAAGCAGGGCGCTTCTTATGTTTTCGGAAATAAAGGATATTGACACTGAATATACTCCTCCTGCTGTTTACTATTTTTCGCAGATAGCTTATGAGCAAAAGATGTATCAGACTGCTATGGAGGGATTCACGCGTCTGAAAGAAGATGAAACATTCGGAAGTGTCGTTCCGTTTTATATTGTTCAGATCTTATATCTGCAAAAGGATTATGATGGCATTCTTGTCATCGCTCCCGATCTTCTTAATTCAGCCGGGAAAGAGAGAACTGTGGAACTTTACAGGTTTATCGGCGATGCGTATTATAACAAGGAAAATTTTAAGGAGGCATTACCTTATCTTGAAAAATATACAGCAGGGGCCAAAGTAAGTGGCAGGGAGAATAAGTATCAGCTTGGTTACTGTTATTATAAAACAGGTGAGATTGATAAAGCCATTAAATTATTCCTTGAAATTGGAGTAGAAAGTGACCTGTTAAGCCAGAATACATCGAATCTGCTTGGTGATTGTTATCTGAAAAAGGGCGATAAAAAGCGTTCCCAATTTGCATTTGGGGAAGCTTCAAAACTTAACTATGATAAAAAGATTAAGGAAGAGTCTTTGTTTAACTATGCAAAGCTGACTTATGAACTTGCCTATTCTCCTTTCGGAGAGGCAATTGCGGCTTTTCAGGAATATATTGACCTCTACCCGGGGTCGGAGAGGATACAGGAGGTATATGATTACCTGGTAGCCACATATATGCAGCTTAAAAACTATAAGGCTGCTCTGTCATCGCTCGATAAAATCAGAAATAAGGATAGCCGGCTCGAAGAGGCATATCAGAGAGTTGCCTTTTTCAGAGGATTGGAGCTATTGAAAAATATGGAGTTAGAAGCTTCAGTGGATATGTTTGATAAATCGCTTAAATATGAAAAGTATAACAGGTCGATCAGGGCACGGGCCATATACTGGAGAGGCGAAGGCCGGTACAGACTCGCTCAATACGATAAAGCAAAAGCCGATTATGAGTTATTTATGGGAATCCCGGGTTCCGCGCTATTAGGTGAGCATAACCTTGTAAGGTACAACCTCGGTTATGCACTTTTCAATCTTAAAGACTACACAAACGCACTGAATCATTTTAAAACTTTCGAATCGGATGCGACAACTGTAAAACCTGAGATACTGGCCGATACCAGGAACAGGATTGCTGATTGTTTCTACATCGCTACAAACTACCCGATGGCAATCAGCTATTATGACAAAGTGATTGAATACGGTAATCTTGACGCGGATTATGCCATGTTTCAGAAAGGATTTTCCCTGGGACTTATTAATGATGGTAAAGGAAAAGCAGATGTACTGACAGCGCTTACTTTGAAATACCCATCTTCACCTTATGTCGCAAATGCCGTTTTCGAAAGAGGAAGAGCTTACCTTGTTATGGAAGATTACAAAAAAGGAGAAGCAGATTTTAATACTCTTATCTCAGCTTATCAGAACAGCCCGTTTGTTCCACGTGCAATTGTTCAGCTTGGACTTCTTTATTATAATCTTGGCGAAAACGATAAAGCAATTTTGCAATATAAAAAGGTAATCGAAACCTATAAATCAACACCCGAAGCAAGGGATGCATTGACAGGTCTTAGAAATACGTATGTTGATATAAATGATGTGGAAGCATATTTTGCTTATATAAAGACACTTGACGGATACAGGGATGTAAACATGTCTCAGAAGGATTCTCTCCTGTACTCTTCCGGCGAAAACCTGTATATTACTGCCAGGTACGATAAAGCGGCCGAAGTATTTAAAAGTTATCTCAATGAGTTTCCAAATGGCAGCTTCAGACAGAATGTAAAGTTTTATCTTGCTGAGTGTCTGAAATCAGCCGGTAATCCGGATGAAGCTCTTAAACTCTATATTGATGTTTCGGCTGAACCTAATAATCAATTCCTCGAACAGTCTCTTATTGCAGCATCTTCAATTCTTTTTGATAAAGAAGATTATACCGCTTCCTTCGATTATTTTGAAAAGCTTGAGAAAGTTGCCGGGAATGATGCGAATAAGCTTATAGCTCAGAAGGGTCGGTTACAGTCGGCTTTTCAGGCAGGTGATGCTAAAAAGACAATTATAGCAGCCGGGGAAATCATTAGTTCAAAGAATATACCGGAGGAATTGATACGCGAAGCAACTTTCGTGAAAGCCAAAGCAAATTACAGCCTTAATAATTTTGAAGAGGCGCTCGGAGACTTTCGTAAAGTTGCCACAGAGGTAATAAGCGCTGAAGGAGCAGAGTCTAAATACATGGTTGCTGAACTTCTTTATAAAAATGATATGACAGCTGAATCAGAAAAAATAATTTCGGAGTTCATTGACCAGAATACGCCACATCAATACTGGATGGCAAAGATGTTCCTGCTTCTTTCAGAGATCAGTGTAAAAAAGGGCGACACTCTGCAAGCGCTCGCCACACTTCAGAGTCTTAGAGAAAATTATACTTTAGATAATGATGGGATACTTGATGAGGTAAAAGCCAGACTGGACTCTCTTAATAAGGATAAGCAAAGTGAGGTTGTTCCATCGTCAGTTGAACCTGCAAAAACCAATTGATAAAATTTAATAAGAAAAAGATCTGACATGATAAAGCGAACACTTATTATTCCTGCCTTTATATTATTCTGTTTATTTCCGGTCAGCGGCCAGGTAAAGAAACAGGAAACCGGGCTTAAGAGAGAGGTTACCCTGTATAATCCATATAAGCCATCTCTCCCGGAATCAAAAAAAAGGAGCTTTCTTCCTGATATGAATGACACTGTAAAGGTCACACCTGAGTTTCACTATGAAATCAGCGCGAAGCCATTTCTTCCTGAATATATCATAAGTCCTTTAAAATCAGTATCCCTTCTTCCCGATCCGTTACCTAAACTTTATAAGAGCTACGTTAATATTGGTCTGGGTAATTATTTCACTCCGCTGGCTGAAATAAGTATAACTAATGAGCGATCCAAAAAAGGCACATTGGGCTTTTATGCCCGTCATTTTTCAACCAACGGGAAAGTCGAACTCGATAATGGCAAAAAGGTTTTTGCAGGCTATATGGATAACGATGCCTCGGTTTTTGGAAGGAAATTCTTTAAAAAAAGCCTCTTTGAAAGCTCTTTGGATTTCAGTCAGAAAACCAGGTATGCCTATGGTTACGACACAAGTGTAACGAACTATTCGCCTGATAGAAAAGATATAAGACTGAATTATAATAATATAGGCGCAAAAGCGTCTTTATCCTCATTAACGTTGGAATCCACGAACTTATCTTATGATTTCGATATCTATTATAATTTCTTTTACAATGCAAAAAGCCTGTCACAGCATAGCGCCGGAATAAAAGGAATGATGGCAAAATCATTTAACGGGTTATATATAGGTTCAGAAATGAGCATTGATTATTACAGGCTTACTGACTTTCTATTAACCAGCCCGAAGTATATTGCCTCAATGAGCCCTTTCATAAAAAAGAGTAGCCAATTGTGGAATTTCAAACTTGGTTTCCAGGCATTGCTCGAAAGGAATATGGGTACATCGCCTGAATTACATCTCTATCCCGATCTTAATATTGGTTTAAATATAGTCCCTTCTTATGTCAGTTTTTTTGCAGGGTTATCGGGAAAGCTCGAGAAGAATGATCCATTGAAAATCATCTCTGAAAATCCGTTTTTAGTTTCCGATGGACATCTATTTACTCTGCCTAATACCGATCATTCTCTTATTATTTCCACAGGTTTGAAAGGAAACACCGGAATAGGTGGCAATTATCTTGTTTCAGCTTCATATTCTCTAATAAACGATATGCTGTTTTATTACAACATAGTTTCTCCTTTTTATTACAATATATTTTTTCCCGGCAGGCTTATGCCGGAGGTCGGGAATCATTTTCTTCCGATGCCTGATGACGTGGAACTTCTTAACCTTCATGGTGAAATAAACGGTGTAATAAATGACAAAATCACTTATAATGGAAGCGCTAACTGGTATAAATACACTCTTTCAGAAAATGAATTCGCCTGGAATAAGCCGGAATGGGATGCGCAGATTGGCATTAAATACAACCTGAAAGACAAAATAATTATTGGCGCTGAATTAACAGGAACAGGAAAACGTCAATTGGCCGTTGTGAAACTTGATATAAATAATAATCTGGCAACAACGCCTCTGGTTTTCGATATGCCTGTTCATTTAAATCTTAATCTCAGCGCTGAATACCGTTATTCAAAAATACTGTCACTCTGGGCCAAATTCGATAATATCTCATACAACCGCTATTACGAATGGGCCTGTTACCCGTCACAGAGGTTCCTTTGTATGGTGGGGTTCACTTATAGCCTTTAAAAAGGGGTTCTGGGTACTGGGTTCTGGGGAGTCAATGCTGAAGAGGATATTTAAGCTCTTCAATTGGGGATTGAAGGATAAAAAGGACGGGATATTTTGCGACTATATGACTATAAGCCCTCAGGACTTTCAGACGTTTCTTTATTGTTAAATTCTGATAAAAAATGTGCATAATTATTACCGGTTATTAGAAAAAAACGGTTTTAATTCAGTATATTTGCAGGGATAATTAATTATCATAATATCAATAATTTATAACATTAAAGGTGAAGTTGGTTCTCATGGTTGGCAAAGGGGAAAATGGTATCGTGATTTCATCAACGTGAAGCAAACTAAATATCAGTCAGGGAAGTAAATCAGGTTAGGGTTACTTTATAAATTGTTGGTGAGTTTATTTAGGTCTGTTTTAATTTTTTGACATAATAAGATTATAAATAATGAGTGAGAAAGAAAAAAAATTGCAGGACAGTATTGATTATTCGGCAGAGAATATTCAGGTGCTGGAAGGTCTTGAGGCTGTACGGAAAAGGCCTGCAATGTATATCGGTGACATTGGTGTAAAAGGGTTGCATCATCTTGTATATGAAGTAATTGATAACTCTATTGATGAGGCGCTTACAGGCTATTGTTCTAAAATTGAGGTTATTATTCATGAAAATGGTTCAGTAACTGTTACTGACGATGGAAGGGGTATTCCCACGGGCATGATGGAGAAAGAACAAAAATCGGCCCTCGAGGTTGTTATGACCGTCCTTCATGCAGGGGGTAAGTTTGACAAAGATTCGTACAAAGTGTCAGGTGGCCTTCATGGTGTTGGCGTATCGTGTGTAAATGCACTCTCGGCGCATCTCTCGGCTGTTATCATGAGGGAAGGTAAAATTTTTAAACAGGAATATGAAAAGGGAAAGCCGGTCACACAGGTAGAGGAAATTGGTAAGTCAGATAAATCAGGTACTTCTGTTACTTTTAAACCGGATGGTACCATATTTCAGACAACCGAATTTAATTTCGAAATTCTTTCAGCGCGTCTTCGCGAACTGGCATTCCTTAATAAAGGAATACTTCTCACCATTAAAGATATGAGAGAGCTTATTGACGATTCGAATGGTGGGACTCCGCGTTACGAAGAGTTTCATTCTGAGTTGGGACTGAAGGAATTTGTTGAATATCTTGATGCAAACAGGGAAAGGCTTATTGAAAAAATTATTCATATTACATTCGATAAGACCGAGATACCTGTTGAGATTGCCCTTCAGTACAATAACTCATTCTCGGAGAATGTACATTCATACGTGAATAATATTAACACGATTGAAGGGGGAACACATCTTGCAGGGTTCAGAAGAGGATTGACACGTACTCTTAAAAAATATGCTGAAGACTCAGGAGCTACATCAAAATTAAAATTTGATATTAACGGTGATGATTTTCGCGAGGGACTTACTGCTATAATCTCTGTAAAAGTTGCTGAACCACAATTCGAAGGTCAGACTAAAACAAAACTGGGAAACTCAGAGGTTATGGGTGCTGTTGATCAGGCTGTAAGTACCATGCTCACCAACTACCTCGAAGAAAATCCAAAAGATGCAAGGATCATTGTTCAAAAAGTTATTCTTGCTGCAACTGCCCGCCATGCTGCACGTAAGGCGAGAGAGCTTGTACAGCGTAAGAATGTGCTTTCGGGTTCGGGACTTCCGGGTAAGCTGGCTGATTGTGCCGACAGAGACGCGAGCCATTGTGAGATTTATCTCGTGGAAGGTGATTCGGCAGGTGGAACAGCAAAACAGGGGCGTGATCGCGGGTTTCAGGCAATATTACCTTTAAGAGGAAAAATCCTGAATGTTGAAAAAGCAATGCAACACAGGATATATGAGAGCGAAGAGATAAAAAATATCTTTACCGCTCTTGGTGTCAACATCGGAACTGATGAGGATAGCAAGGCTCTTAATATTTCAGGTTTACGATATCATAAAATCATTATCATGACAGATGCCGATGTTGATGGTTCTCATATTACTACACTTATCATGACTTTCTTTTTCAGATATATGATAGATCTTATAAAAGGAGGAAACATTTACATCGCCACCCCGCCACTATACCTCGTTAAAAAAGGGAAATCGGAGCGCTATTGCTGGACAGAAGAGGAACGTGTGGCCGCGGTTCAGGAGATGGGCCAGGGGAAAGAATCATCTGTTGGTATTCAGAGGTACAAAGGTCTTGGCGAAATGAATGCAGAACAACTATGGTCAACAACCATGAATCCGGAAACGAGAACTCTGCGTCAGGTAACGATTGAAAGCGCTGCTGAGGCAGATCATATATTCTCAATGCTCATGGGCGATGAGGTTCCTCCCCGCAGGGAATTTATTGAAACGCATGCAAAGTACGCCAAGATTGATGTCTAATAGCTAAACCGTGTTTAAAATTATTATTACTTGTATTCTGGTTCAACTTTCATTTGGATTGAAAGCTCAGGATACCGGAAAGATCTTATCTTCTGTTTTTGAAGAAGCATTAAAGGATGTAACCGCTTATAAAAACCTTGAATACCTTTGTAAAAACACTAAAGGAAGATTAGACGGGTCGCCTGCTGCCGCGAAAGCTGTTGAATATACGCGTCAGGCGTTAATTAGCGCGGGGGCAGACAGCGTGTGGCTTCAGAAGGTTCCTGTACCTTCGTGGGAAAGAGGATTGGAAAAATGCCGGGTAACTTCATTAATATCGGGAAGTTATGATCTGTCAATAGCAGCTCTTGGCCTTTCTGTAGGTACTTCGGATGAAGGTATCATTTCAAAAGTTATTGAAATTCATGATTTTGAAGAACTTAAGACGTTAGGAAAGAAAAATATTGAAGGCAGGATAGTCTTCTTCAACCGGCCGGCAGACAATAAACTCATTAATTCATTTGCCGGTTACGGAGGCTCAGTTAACCAACGTACACAGGGTGCCCCGGAGGCTTCAAAATTTGGTGCCGTTGCTGTAATTGTACGATCGGCAACACAAGCGCTTGATGATTTTCCCCATACCGGTGTTACCCATTATGAAGATGGTGTTAACAAAATACCTGCAGTGGCAGTCTCTACTGTTGACGCGGAACTTTTGAGCAGATGGCTAAAAACTGATTCATCTCTCACAGTTCACCTGATCTCCACTTGTAAAAACAAGCCGGATACATGGTCCTTTAATGTCATTGGTGAAATAAGAGGTTCTCTTAAACCGAATGAATTTATAACGGTAGGAGGGCATCTTGATGCATGGGATATCACCGAAGGAGCGCATGATGATGCAGGCGGTTGTGTCCAGTCAATCGAAATAGTAAGGATTTTTAAGAAGCTTGGGATAAAACCGAAACGGACAATTCGCGCAGTGATGTTCATGAATGAGGAGATGTCGGGGACAGGTGGCAGAACTTATGCAGAAGAAGCCAAAAGAAAGGGAGAAATACACTATGCTGCCCTTGAATCGGATAGGGGAGTAATGAGTCCAAGTGGATTCTCTTTCGATGCAGATGGAGAGAAACTTGAAAAACTGCAATCTCTGGCACCTTACTTTACACCCTTTAATATAAGAGATTTCGACAAGGGAGGCGGAGGTTCTGATATAGGGCCGCTGAAGGCGCTGGGCGCATTACAGATTGGTTATATACCTGACACACAACGATATTTTTACTATCACCATTCAGCAAACGACACTTTTGAACAGGTGAATATCCGGGAACTCCAGATGGGCAGCGCGGCAATAGCATCTCTGATTTATCTCATTGACCTTCTTGATCTTTAGTATTTTCTTACTGTTAAAATCTTTTTTAACCACGGACTTCGCGACCTTCTCCCGAAATCTTTGCAACCTTTGCGGTTAATGGATTTTTCTCTAAACTCCAAAAACTTTCCTTCTAATTTCAACTGCATCATCGGTACAGACTTCACTGCAACAGAAACATCTTATACATTTACTGTCTGTCAATACAATATGGGTCTTTTGGGAGGGTAATGGTTTAATGGCCTGAACAGGGCAGATATTGACACATTTCTGGCAGCCGGTACAATTTTCATGAATAAAAACCGGCCTTCTTTCAAGTTTTTTCAGGAATTTAATCCTTCTCATAACAAATTGCAAGGCAATATTATTATTGGTAGAGACAGGTATTTTTATGAAGTCCTGCTTTATAATACTGCCTATTTCCGGACCGTCATATAATATATCATCTACTGACTGAAGCCAGTTCTTCCTGAAAAATGCTGTCCTCGATGTCGGGATCAAAAAAGGATCATACCCGGCTATCCTGCCGGCAATCATATCCAAAGCCAAAGGGTTTGTTGATCCGAATAATAGTCCGATTTCTATTGGCATTCCTCCTCCCGGACCCGGACCTTCCATTCCCATAATACCGTCCATAAAAAAATAATCGGGTGTAACAGCTTCATTAAGATCAACAAGAAACTCGCCAAATCTGTTTCTGTCCTGGTGCAAAGCATGCTGTTTCGCTTTATTGAAACCGGGTACCAGTCCAAGAGTGTTTTTTATCGCTCCCGTAAAATAAACAAGTTCATGGTTCTTGAATTTCGGAAGAGAAATGATAAGATCAACCTCGTCAACGATAGCTGCAACTTTTATCTTCCCTTTATTAAGTTTTTTCTCGACTGGGTTCGATGTGAAATCAACCCATTCTGCCCCTGTTGTTTGGCAAACCTTCCATATACCCGATTTCACTCCCTTGAACTTCTGTGTATGAACCGCGGGGGAATCTCCCACCAGAACAGTTGCTTTTTTTGATTGCAGGAACCGTATCATGGCTTCCACAACAACAGGATGAGTACTGATGCATTTAGCAGGATCATCATCTGTAAGAATATTGGGTTTGACAAGGACTCTTTTTCCCTGAACATCAGGGCCGCCGGTATTTTTATATATATCAGATATATGGTCAAAGACCTCATGTACTTCATATTCATTGCATTTCCTGACTGCAATCTTGTTGTTCATATCTCTTTTCTTAAAAAGTGTTCAAATATAGATCAATGTTTGAAAAGTAGTATCAGTTCATCAATTATTCAATATAATTTCTTTGATAATCTCCTCTATACCTGAAACAATATATTTTGAAGGGCCGGTATAATTGTTTACAATAATGCTGAATGCCATGCTTTTACCTGATTCGGTTGTAAAATATCCTGCATAGCTTCTCACCCTGGTCATTGATCCGCTTTTTGCCTTAAGCCTCGATTTAAAAACCGGCTCCCTGAAGTAGGTTTTAAGAGTTCCTTCTTTACCGGCATCAGGCAAAGACGAATAATATTCGGTGAAATACTTTCCGTGGCTCTTCATATAAATCAATAAATTGACCAGTTCTCTGGTATTAATGGCATTGAGAGGTGAGAGGCCGCTCCCATCTTCAATAAACAGTCCATCAGTTTTAATGCCGGCATTATGTAGAAAATCAGTAATAACTTCAACACCTGCGGCAGTTGAGCCGTTGTTTTTATACTTTTTCCCTAACTCTTTGGTTAAATGTTCTGCATAGAGATTAACACTTTCATGGTTGAGTACTTCAATGATATTGGAAAGGGGAGGAGAGATAGTTTCGGTAATCGGGATAACCGCCTCCGGTAATTTTTTCTGTTCTAATCTTATTGTTGCCGGGTCTTCTGAAATGGTTATACCCGCGGCTTCAAGTTTACCGTTTAACATTCTTGCAATTAGGAGAGGAGGGTCTGTTATTGATGCTTTAAGTATAAAATCTTCCATGTTGACAGGAACGGTTCCTGCAAACCATCCGTTTGTGCTGTAAGGGGCTGCAAAAACATAACCTTCATCGGATGTGCCGGAAGCCGCGAGCCGGTTTGAAAATATAAAGGTGCATTCACCCGGAACAAGTTCAGTAATAGCGACCCGTGAACTATCGGTCATGGTATTCAGGTGAATCTCATAAGTGTTATCAAAAACAGATAGCCCGTATGCTCCTGCACCATAGTAATTGCCGGCATCTTCCCAGAGCCATTTGGCCGGTACAGGTTGAAAATCATAATAGGAGTCATCGGTAATAACTCTCCCATCTATTTCTTTGATTCCAAGTTTCTTAATTTCTTTTGTCCACTTGCCCAGAAAATCACGGTAATGACCTGAAAAATACTCTGATCCTAATGTCGGATCACCTCCTCCCTGAATGACTATATTTCCTGTCAGCCTGCCGGTTCTTTCATTTAGAGAGCCGGTATATCCGATTACAGTTTTAAAAGTATATCGCGGCCCTAACAATTCAAGTGCAGCTGCCGATGTGATAAGTTTCATGACTGAAGCAGGGATATGGCTTTTCCCGGAATTGTATTCTATCACGGTGTTCCCGCTTTTTGTATCTGTAACGCATAGAGAAACAGAGGCATGCATCATTACAGAGTCACCGAGGAATGTCTTGAAAGATCTCTCCTGTGAAAAAGAGGATTGGGTTAAACAAACCAATGAGAGGGCAAAAAATGTTCTTAACATTTCTATACCGGTTTGTTTTGTGAAAGTGTTGATAATAAACCACATGCAGCCTGTATATCCAATCCCCTGCTGTCCCTTATAGTTGTCAGTAACCCTTTGGCATTAAGGGCCTCTTTAAGTTTGATGGTCATTCCCATGTCAGGGCTCTCGAATTCTGATCCGGGAATAGGGTGAAAACGAATTAAATTGATCCTGCATCTAATACCGTTAAGAATCCTGGCAAGCTCTTTAATATGACGGGGAGTATCGTTTATTCCTTTAAAAAGGATATATTCAAAAGATACTCTTCTCTGGCTGTTAAAGTCAAAACTGCGTATAATATCAAGTATCTCTTCAACAGTATTTGTATGCTGAACCGGCATCAGTTTTCTTCTCTCCTCGTTGAATGGAGAGTGCAGACTTACAGCAAGATGGCATCTGCTTTTTTCAAGAAACTCATTTATACCGTTTATTAGTCCGACTGTACTGACCGTAATCCTGGTCGGGCTCCAGCCATATCCCCATTCATTAGTAAGAATATCGAGGCTCTTCAGTACTTCAGTTATATTATCCAAAGGTTCACCCATTCCCATATAGACCATGTTGGTTAAGTTGGTGAACTCAGGCAGGCTGCGAAACTGGTTAAGTATTTCATTCGATGAGAGGTTTCCCTGGAAGCCCTGTTTACCTGTCATACAGAATATGCAACCCATTTTACATCCGGCCTGTGATGAAACACAAATGGTGGCTCGCTCATCATTAGGAATATAAGCGGTTTCTATATATTTATCATTCAGTACTTTATATAGGTATTTTTTAGTTCCGTCTGAGCTTTCAGATGAACTGACCGGGGCAGAAAGTCCGAATTCATAATCAACCGAAAGAAGCTCTCTCGCTTTTTTTGACAGGTTTGTCATCTCCTCAATTGACTGAATCTCTTTCTTGTAGAGCCAGTCAGATATCTGTTTCGCGGCAAAACCCGGCAATCCGACAAGTTTGGTCACTGCAATCAGCTCATTTAATGTCTTCCCATATAGTTTTTCTTTCTGCATCTTTACTTTTAGCGTTTCATTGTTTCTTGGCGCCAAGTACCCACAATCTTTTGTCTTTATACTTTTGTCTTTTGTCTTTTCCTCACCCCTCACCCCTCAATTTCACCTTCAAACACAAAAGTAGCGGGACCAGAGAGCCAGATATCCGAAATACTCATGCCTTCAATATTGAATGAAACGGATAAATTTCCACCTTTTGTCCTGACTTTGACAGTTTTTGTGTCAAAATGTCCTGAGAGTACTGAAGCTATGGCAGATGCTGTTACACCTGTTCCACACGAAAGGGTTTCCTCTTCAACTCCTCTTTCAAATGTCCTGACATAAATGCCGTTTTTTTCTATCTCAACGAAGTTTACATTGGTGCCTCCCGGGGCAAAATCGTCTGCCCACCTGATTTTTTTTCCTTCTGTATTGACATCAATATCATTTATATCCTTTCTGAAAAGGACATAATGAGGTGATCCGGTATTGATGAAGTAGCATCCGTTAATAATCTGAGGCTGCTTTGGATCATTCATTTGAAGACGTATTATACCATCTTCAGCAAGAGCTTTGTGCACACCGTCAACAGCCATGAAAGAGAGCATTTTCCCTGCAATTCCTGCCTTTATGGCAAAGTCTGCCGAGCACCTGCCACCATTTCCGCACATTGAACCTATTAAACCATCGGAGTTGAAATACTTCATCTCAAAATCATGCTGAGAGCTCGCGCAAATAAGAATCAATCCATCAGCGCCTATTCCAAATCTGCGGTTGCACAGCCTTTTTATCAGGCCGGAATCATCAGGATTAAAAATGCCTCTCCGGTTGTCTATAATTACGAAGTCGTTACCGGCTCCCTGATATTTGTTAAATAGTATTGTCATCAGTGTTAAATTGAAGTTAAATCTTTGAAATTTAGTGTATCACATTCGAAAAATGCACGATCTTTGCAAAACAAAAGTACAAAAAACAGGTTATAAAGATATTAATCTTTTGTGAAGGCATGATAATCGGAATTCAAAGCATGCAAAAAAAAGTTTAACTAAAAAAGTAAAATTATGAAAGGAAAGTATTTATTAGGGAGTTTATTTATGGCTCTACTGGGAGCTTTTATAGCATTGTTTACATATACAAAAATACTGGGAAAACCAACAGTGGCAGTTTCGAAGGATAGTTCGAAGGTTGAAGTTCAGGATGCAAGAGCTTATCTGACATCAATGCAGATGCAGGAAGGACAGATAGATTTTACTTATGCCGCGGAACAGACTGTTCATGCTGTAGTGCATGTTCATACAAAAGCTATGATGGGCGCACAGCCCGATAATCCTATTATGGAGTGGTTCTATGGTGACCGGTATTCCAAACCCAGGGAAGTCAGAGGATATGGTTCCGGGGTTATCATATCCGGTGATGGATATATCATTACCAACAATCATGTTATTGAGAATGCTGAATCTGTTGAAGTTACATTAAATGATAAGAGAACTATGACAGCGCAGGTGATAGGCAGGGACCCTGGTAGCGATATCGCACTTCTTAAAATTAAAGCAGATAATCTGCCATTTATTAAATATGGTGATTCAGATCAATTGAGGCTTGGCGAATGGGTACTTGCTGTTGGTAACCCTTTCAATCTTACATCTACGGTAACTGCCGGAATTGTCAGTGCCAAGGGAAGAAGCCTTGGATTGAACGAAGGTGACTATCGTATAGAATCATTTATCCAGACTGATGCTGCTCTGAATATGGGAAACAGTGGCGGGGCTCTTGTCAACACTAAAGGGTTGCTGGTTGGTATCACATCTGCAATTATTTCACCCAGTGGAGCTTATGCAGGTAATTCATTTGCCATACCTGTGAGCATTGTTAAAAAAGTTGTAGATGATCTTAAGGAGTTTGGGGAAGTTCAAAGAGCAATCATTGGCGTGCGCATTAAAGATGTCGAATCAGAGGATGCTGATAAACAGAATCTTAGCGAAGTGAAAGGTATATTAATTACTGAAATTATCAAAGACGGTTCAGCCGAAGAGGCAGGTATGAAAGCGAATGATATAATTGTGAAGGTTGATGGTATTAATGTTAACACCACCTCTGAATTGCAGGAGCAGGTTGGAAAACATCGTCCCGGCGACAAAGCTACTGTCACTTATCTGAGAAATGGTAAAGAGAACACTATTCCCATAGTTATGAAAAATGTGGCAGGAAATACAAGTGTTGTCACAGCCGGAATAGAGGGAGAAGTAGTCTATGGCGCTAAACTCGAGTCACTTGGCTCATCAGAAAAGAGAGATATGAATGTTGATTATGGTGTGAAAGTAAAAGAACTAAATCAGGGAAAATTCAAAGACATCGGGATGTCGCGAGGGTATATTATTTTAACTGTCAACGGGAAAAAAGTGAAAAGCCCGGCTGATGTGCGACAATTTACCAATAATGAAAGTAATCTGAAATCAATAGGTGGAATACAACCTGACGGAACAATCTTAAATTACCAATTTGGGAACTGACATATCAATTTACTTAATTCATAGATATTCAGGAGGTTAAAAAAATTAAATTACCTTATCACAACAATAGTAAATTATTTTTGTTATTACATAATAAAGCAATATCTTTGCAAAAATTTTGGGGGAGGCAGAATGAGACAACTAAAGATTACCAAATCCATAACCAACAGAGAAAGCGCATCACTTGACAAATATTTGCAGGAGATAGGTAAGGAGGAGTTGATATCGGTAGAAGAAGAAGTTGAATTGGCCCAAAGGATAAAGAAAGGCGATAGAGCCGCTCTTGAGAAACTCACCAAAGCAAACTTACGTTTTGTTGTTTCTGTTGCAAAGCAGTATCAGAATCAGGGGCTTAGTCTTCCCGATCTTATCAATGAAGGTAATTTAGGATTGATTAAGGCTGCAGAGAAATTCGATGAGACCCGCGGATTCAAGTTTATTTCCTATGCAGTATGGTGGATCAGGCAGTCAATTCTTCAGGCGCTTGCTGAGCAATCGAGGATAGTAAGGTTACCACTTAACCAGGTCGGTTCGCTTAACAAGATAAACAAGGCCTTCTCGAAATTCGAACAGGAGAACGAACGTACCCCTTCACCGGAAGAGTTGGCAGACGTTCTGGAATTGCCAAAGGAGAAGGTGACCGACACTCTGAAAGTATCAGGACGACATGTTTCTGTTGATGCTCCTTTCATTGAAGGTGAGGATAATAGTCTGCTTGATGTTCTTACAAACTCTGATTCACCGGTTGCGGATAAGCTTCTGATGGATGAATCGCTATCAAAAGAGATATACAGAGCGCTCGCGACACTTACTGAAAGAGAAAGAGACATAATAAGATTTTTCTTCGGTATTGCCTGCCAGGAGATGACTCTGGAGGAGATAGGTGAAAAATTTGGGCTTACCCGCGAGAGGGTGCGTCAGATTAAAGAGAAGGCTATAAGAAGATTAAGACATACTTCGAGAAGCAGGTTATTAAAAGGATATTTAGGTTAGATTTACTGTTATTCATTTAACAGAAGGCACTCCGGGAATGGGCGCCTTTTTTTAATGGTACCTTGTAGTCACAGACTACACCGGGCAACCGGGGAAGGGTTAAGAAGATTTGAATGAAATTTTAGTAATTTTGTTTTCTTTTCACCGAAGAACAAAAGATGGACTTTAAACTTATATCCGATTTTCAGCCAACCGGTGACCAGCCTGAAGCTATTAAACAACTTGTGGCAGGACTTGAGAAAGGAGTTCCATTTCAGACCCTGCTTGGTGTGACCGGATCAGGAAAAACCTTTACAATTGCTAATGTAATAGAGAAGGTAAACCGGCCTGTTCTTGTTTTAAGCCATAATAAAACTCTTGCTGCACAACTTTATGGAGAGTTCAAACAGTTTTTCCCTGAGAACAGGGTTGAATATTTTGTCTCATATTATGATTATTATCAACCCGAAGCATATCTCCCTGTATCAGATACTTATATAGAGAAGGACCTTTCAATTAATGAGGAAATCGAAAAACTGCGGCTGAGCGCTACTTCATCGCTGCTCTCCGGACGGCGCGATGTTATTGTTGTCTCTTCAGTTTCTTGTATTTATGGCATTGGCAACCCCGATGATTTTCATTCAAATACTATTCATGTCAGAAAAGGGCAGACTATAGGAAGGAATCTTTTCCTGAGAAAACTGGTCGATAGCCTCTATTCGCGCAACGAACTCGAATTTAAACATGGCACTTTCAGGGTCCGCGGAGATACCGTTGACATCTTTCCTGCGTATGCCGACATTGCCGTGAGGGTTGTGTTTTTCGGTGACCAGATTGAAGATATAAATACTTTTGATCCTCTTGATGGTCACCGGCTCGACCTACTCAATGAATACATAATATATCCTGCAAATATCTTTGTAACTACCAGGGAGAGAATCAACATGGCCGTCAGCGAAATACAGGACGACATGATGCGCCAGGTGACACATTTTAATGACATCGGTAAAAAGGAAGAGGCAAAAAGAATTGAACAGAGAGTATTGTACGATCTGGAGATGATAAAAGAACTTGGCTATTGCAGCGGTATTGAGAATTATTCGCGTTATTTCGATGGAAGAAAACCAGGAACCAGACCTTTCTGTCTTCTCGACTATTTTCCTGAAAATTTCATTACTGTGATTGATGAAAGTCATGTCAGCCTTCCCCAAGTCAGAGCAATGTACGGAGGCGATCATTCGCGTAAACAAACACTTGTTGAATATGGATTCAGACTACCGTCAGCACTCGATAACAGGCCAATGCGTATCGAAGAATTTGAATCGCTCACAGGTCAGACAATTTTTGTAAGCGCCACGCCGGCCGATTATGAACTGGAAAAGAGTGAAGGTGTATTTGTTGATCAGGTTATAAGGCCGACAGGCCTTCTTGATCCGCCGATAGAGGTGCGCCCGAGCCTGAACCAGATAGATAACCTGATGGCTGAAATACGGACAAGGACCAGTGCAGGGGAGAGGACACTCGTGACAACAATAACAAAAAGAATGGCTGAAGAGCTCTCTTCTTACCTGATAAGGTTTGATATAAAATGCAGTTACATTCACTCTGATATCGACACCCTCGATCGTATTGATATAATGGAAGGGCTCCGTATCGGTTCCTTTGATGTTATTGTTGGGGTCAATCTTCTCAGGGAAGGACTTGATCTTCCCGAAGTATCACTTGTTGCCATTCTTGATGCAGATAAGGAAGGATTTCTCAGATCATCACGTTCCCTTACACAGACTGCAGGAAGGGCTGCCCGTAATCTGAATGGCAAGGTTATAATGTATGCCGATACCGTAACCCGGAGCATGCAGCAAACTATTGATGAGACAAACAGACGAAGG
Organism: Bacteroidota bacterium; assembly: GCA_037127735.1. Classification (GTDB taxonomy): domain Bacteria; phylum Bacteroidota; class Bacteroidia; order Bacteroidales; family VadinHA17; genus LD21. Next base: position 12,796 of record JBAXXU010000039.1, on the reverse strand, counting down.
ATAAAGCAGTTGAAATATAATGAGAAGATGGATATTACCCCAACTCAGATTACAAGGAAAACCGGTTCCGTCCTTAGCGGATTAAGTAAAAAAGGAATTGCTTCCAAAGCCTATATTGAACCGGGAAAACCGGATATTGCTGCTGATCCTGTTGTTAAGTACATGAATAGAGAGGCTCTTGAAAAGGCTGTCGAAAAGTCGAGGAAAAGTATGGAAAAAGCTGCTGCAGAGCTCGATTTTGTTGAAGCTGCAAGATTCAGGGATGAGATGGCCGACCTGCAGAAACTGATCAGAGGTAAGTTGTAATATTATTTGCGGCCGAAGGATATCAATAGCTGATATTATTTGTCTGTTGAATTGTTAATAAGGCTATTAACGTATTTTGCTATTGAAATTGAAGAGGTTAACCCCGGAGATTCCATACCAATCAGATTTATGAACCCCGGAAATCCTCTTTTCCCCTCTTCCATAATATAGAAATCTCTGAGAGGTTCACCGGGTTTTTGTATCTTCGGACGAATACCTGCCATTTCCGGGGCAATATCATCAAACTCTAGAAAAGGCAGGAATTTTTTGGCTGATTTATAGAATTCCTCTTGCTTTGATGCTGTTACTTTATAATCATAAACATTTGACCCAAGATACTTTACATCAGGACCCAGTTTAACGCCACCTCCCATATCAATTGTGACATGTACTCCTATCCCTTCCAGGTTATGATGCGGAACAGGGTAAATGAGTCTCTTTACAAGTTTATTTTTTGGAGGATTGACCCTGAAATATTCCCCTTTGCAGAATAGGATCTTCAGGTTATCATCAGATAGTCCAACCATTTCAGATACTTTGTCTGAAGTAAGCCCGGCCGAATTGATAACGATCCCTGAAGTAAATATGTAATTCATTTTATCAGCGTCAAGAAGGGTGATCTCATATCCACCTTTAATCTGTTTTATACCTGTCACCACACTTCCATAAACAATCTGTCCGCTATTATTAATTGTATTGGTTTCGTATTGTTTCATCAGCGAATGGGAGTCAACTATTCCCGTGGAAGGGGAGAAGAGAGCTTTTAAGGCGAAGATATTTGGTTCCATTGCAGCTATCTGATCCCGGTCAAGAACTTCCAGGTCATCTACCCCGTTTTTAATCGCGGTCTGCCTGATACCTTCAATAACAGAAATCTCCTCCTCAGAAGTAGCCACGATTAACTTGCCGCAATTATTAAACGGGACATCATATTTTTTGCAATAGTCATAAAGAAGTCCCTTCCCTTCAATACAGAGCATAGTCTTAAGGCTGTCTTTAGTGTAATAGATACCGGCATGTATTACTTCACTGTTTCGTGAGCTTGTCTCCTGCCCGAAGGTCGGATGTTTCTCAATCACGAAAACATTGTTGTGTTCCCCGGTTATCTTTTCCGCTATGGCAAGCCCTATCACGCCGGCACCTATTATCGTTATATCTGCATCCATAATTTCACCTTCATTGATACCCTGCAATATTTAATGAGTTTTCAGGCCGTCAAAAATACATGAAAAATTTTTCTCGACCCGGACTAAAGTTATTCGAAATGTGAATGCTGATGTCATGGTTTTTGCAGCGCCATTGCCTTTGCTTTTAATTCTTTGGACATTTTTTCGATTGCATATCTTAATGACGTTCGGGGCATAGTTGTCTTTTTGCTCATGACATACTCGAATACCTCCTTTTGGTGAGGCTGGCTTGCTACTTTGAGCATCCATCCATACCCTTTTTGTACCATATCATCCTTGTCAGAATGAAGAATATCAGCTATTTCGAAGATATCTTCTAAAAACCTGCCTTTGCGGGCCGGTACTATAAGCGAAACAGCAGAAGCGCGCTTTACCCATCGGTTATCAGATTTTGCCCAATTTTTCAGACCCGACAGATAGGAGGGATACATTTCAATAAAGGAGCCAACAGTATGGTTACAAAAAGTATCGCACGATGCCCAGTTACCGACATAGTTGCTTACCCATCTTTCAAAAATCTCAAAATCAGACGGTTCGAATTGTTTTCTGACATTGAATGACCAGTTACAGGCAATATATGTTTCTTCCAGAATACCCTATTTCCATGCTTCATCGCATATTGAGAAAATATTCGATTTGCTTTTATCGGTAACTGACTTATAATGATCCTTACTGATTTGTCTGACCACTGCTGATTTTATACCATAGAGTCTAACTTCTTCCTTAAAGAATCTTTCACCTGATTGTTTCGTTTTCTCATCGGAATTACTTATCAGGTCAATACGGATATTTTCAATAATCGTGTTCATGGTGTTATTTCGTTTTTAACCGCAAAGTACTCTAAGAAAAGCAAAGTACGCAAAGTTAAAACCATATTTTTTAGTTCTTTGCGGCCTTTGCGTAAAATCTTTGCCATCTTTGCGGTTAATAGCATTTGTCTTTTTAATACTTTAGTAGCTTATTACTCAAAAAATATTCATAGCCATGAAAATGATTCTTAGAAAATTTATTCTTTTTATTATGATTATACTTAGCATTAGCGCCTGCAAAAATGCCAAACAACAAACCCTTGATGCCCCTGATGATTTTAACTATTTTGTTGATCAGTTTGAGGATATGCGGGTTTTAAAATATCAGCTTCCCGGATTCGGATCTCTTTCTCTTCAACAAAAAAAGTACATCTACTACCTGAGCCATGCAGCTCTGGTGGGCAGAGATATATTATGGGATCAGAATTTCAGGTATAACCTCCTGATACGAAAGACTATCGAAGCAATTATAGAAAGTTATTCAGGGAATAAAGAATCAGCGGAATATAAGGCATTCCTGGTATATGCAAAAAAAGTCTTCTTTGCAAATGGAATTCATCACCATTACTCGAGTGATAAGTTTAAGCCTGGCTTTACTGAAAACTATTTTGCAATTCTTGTGAAAGGAGTTGAACAGCAGAAACTACCTTTAGAAAATGGGCAGACCGTGGATCAGCTTGTCTCTCTGCTTTCACCAATTTTATTCGATGAAAAGCTTTTTCCCAGAAAGGTTGAGCAGAAAGCAGGTTCAGATATGGTTGCTGAATCAGCTTCAAATTTTTATGAAGGAGTTAGCCAGAAAGAAGTTGAGAATTTCTATGCAGGCAGGCTTAAAGGAAATGATCCCCGACCTGTTTCTCTCGGATTAAATTCCAAAGTGGTGAAAACAGACGGGAAAGTGGAAGAAGAAGTTTATAAGTCAGGTGGAAAATACGGAACTGCCATTGATAATATTGTAAAATGGCTTGAAAAAGCTGTAAGTGTGGCAGATAATGAAAACCTTAAGAAGGAGTTAGAGCTTCTGATTGAATATTATAAATCAGGCGATCTGAAGAAATGGGATGAGTACAATGTTGCCTGGGCAAAGAACAGTGATGGTTTTGTTGATTATATAAACGGGTTTATTGAAAATTATGAAGACCCGATGGGAATGAAGGCAACCTGGGAAGCAATTGTGGATTATACTGACATTGAAGCAACAAAACGCACACAAATAATTACTGCAAACGCACAATGGTTTGAGGATAATTCACCGATTCAACCGAAGTACAGGAAAGAAAAAGTTACCGGTGTTGCGGCAAAAGTTATAAATATTGCAATGCTTGGTGGCGATTGCTATCCTGTTTCACCACTTGGAATTAACCTCCCGAATGCCGACTGGATAAGAAAAGAGGTAGGATCAAAGTCAGTCACCCTGGCTAATATTACAAATGCCTATGATGTATCTTCACAGGGCAATGGGTTCCTTGAAGAATTTGCAGCAGATAAGGCGGAAGTTGATAGAATAAAAAAGTACGGATCAATTTCCGATGCATTGCATACCGACCTTCACGAGTGCGTTGGTCATGCCAGCGGAAAGCTTGCCGATGGGACCGATCCCAATGCTCTTAAAAACTATGCATCGCCTCTTGAAGAGGCAAGGGCAGACCTCTTTGCCCTCTATTATATGATGGATAAGAAAATAACTGATCTTGAACTGCTTCCCAATGAGGAAGCTGCAAAAGCATCATATGACGGGTATCTGCGTAATGGCCTGGTGACCCAAATTGTCAGGATCAAACCCGGGAAAGAAATTGAACAGGCTCACATGCGTTGCAGATCAGCAATTTCTCATTGGGTTTATGAAAAGGGTAAAGCTGAAAATGTTGTTGAATTTTTTACACGCGATGGTAAAACCTATGTTAAGATAAATGATTATCAGAAACTTAGAGTTCTTTTCGGGGAATTGCTTAAAGATATTCAAAGAGTTAAGTCGGAAGGTGATTTTGAAGCCGGCAGTAGACTCATTGAGGATTTCGGCGTTAAGGTCGATCCAAAGCTTCATACCGAAGTGCTTGAGCGTTATGCAAAGCTAAACCTTGCACCATATACCGGCTTCGTAAATCCGGAGCTGATTCCCGAATATGATTCCAACGGAGAGATAACTGATGTAAAAGTTAAATATATTGATGATTACCTCGGTCAGATGATGTATTACGGAAAGAATTATTCCTTTCTTCCTTTTAAAAATTAAAATACAAAATCCATTTAACCGCAAGGGTCACAAAGTTGTAGCAAAGGACGCAAAGTTAAAACATTGTTAATAAGTTCTTTGCGATCTTGGCGTAACGCTTTAGCGACCTTTGCGGTTAATGGATTTCCACTTTTTCAACAGCCCCTACTCTGTGTTAATCGAATTTAGTTTGTCGCAATAACTTCTATTCTTCCAGAAGATTGACCTCTTTTATGTCGCCGGTTTTTTGATTTACACGGAGAGTTTTTATTTCGCATGGCCGGAAATTTCCGGTCCATTTATGGCCGGCAAACCTCAGGTCGAGTGTTGCTTCAGCTTCTGATCCTGATGTCTCAACACATCTGATAATAAGGTCCTCTCCGTATTCAGCCTGTTTGATGGCTGATACAACAATACTTTGTGGGTCAACAGCAAGGAATGAACCTGCTTTTGGCATCGACCCGCCGTGAATACCCTGGTAAATAACTACTGAAGGAGAAATGAATTCCTCTGCAGTCCTGACTATGTTGCTCTTCTGCCATGTATCCTGATGAGGTATTACAAGCATGCGAAAAGTCTGTATCCCCTGATCCATCCAGAGATGTTCTGCCTTCTTATCGAGGACCCTCGGGTTGTGATGAGCATAGACCGCTGATCGGGCTACCGAGATCCTTATATCATTACCGGGAACACTATAACCATATTTGGCATCGTTGATAACTGTAAGACCATAAATGCTCCCGTTTCGCTTTCCGCTCAGATCAATCCATCTCTGACCCGGATCTTCGTAACCATTCGTTGCACGAACAATATGACCGTAAGGCGTTTCATACGTTGCAGATGGTGATTCCACATCAAGAGGGAATGAAAATTTCAGCATTTTAAGATGCTCGTGCCAGTCAAGAGTAACCATTGCCTCCAGATTCCGCGAACCTGAATAGAGTGTCCAGTCAATCGTGAGAGTAGAAGTGCCATAAGTTGTTGTTACACCGATAGTTGACCTTAGTGGACCGTTTTCAAGAACTTTTATTATTGCATTTTCAAAAGCCCCTGTCTCATCGGCAAAGGTCTTGATATCATGGCTCCAGGTATCACTTGGATCATCTATTATTACTGCCCTGCATCCACTTTCACCACCTGAAAATACTTCCTTCCCATTTTCTTTGTCGAAAATTTCTATTGCTCCTGAAGTTGAAAAATGTACCCGGAGAAATTCATTTTCAAGTCTGTTTCCTTCAGCCCTGGCTGCAACCTTAACCGGTAGCGTATTACCTTTCATAAGGCGTATTTGGCGGTAACCAAAAGGTGGAAGCATTGTATTGAAAACAAGTTTCCTGCGGTTTCCTGCCTCAGTTGTGCCGGGAGCCCATTGATGAGGTATTGAATTTCCCTGTTCATCTTCAACGCGTGAGGAGTCGCGAAGATCCCAATCGAAATCATATTCTACCTTACCCCGGACTTCCCAGCCATGCGGATTGAAAACCACGAGATATTGTGAATCAGGATCTTCAGCAGGTATCTGCCATTCAAGCTTCTGAACAGACACATTAGTTGCCTGGTGAGCTATATCGAGAGCGTACCCGAATCCTTCACGGGCAGACTTGTAATGCTCTGGTAATGAGGTTCCTGCCAGGCTGTCATGAAACTGAAGAAAAAGTACTCTTTGCCATGCTGAAGTAAATTCTGTCTTGGGATATTTTGAACCCCATGCCACTGAACCAATAGCACTGATTTTTTCTGCAGTCACCAGGGCTGCCTCTGAAGTACGGTTACCTTTCTTGATCTCTGACTCAGCAGTGTAACAACCAACAGCATGATGCTGGAGGTCATCATTTACCACCGGAAGGTTCAGGCTCTTGTCTTCACGGATCTCCTTAAAATAGCGGTCAGGAGTACTGTAAAAAACTGCAGGAAAATCCTTTTCAGTCTTTAATTCTTCGATGGAACGGATATTTTCCTTTGTCGCTCCACCGCCATGGTCTCCTGCACCGTAATAAGCCATGAAGCTCTTCATGGGTTGATCTTTGAATTCAGAAAGTATCTGCTCAACACGTCTCCGTACAGAACCGTTGTCGGTGTAACTTATTGGTATCCTGTAGGTGAGAATACGTGTTCCATCAGGGCCTTCCCACCAGAAGAGATCAGCAGGAATAGATTTCTCCTTAATTCCGGGACGCATAAAAATGTAGTTTTCCATTCCCTGCAGTTTGAATATCTGAGGTAATGTACCTGCATGGCCAAATGAGTCGGGATTAAATGCAACTGTAGCGCGACGACCAAGAAGACGTTGAAAGGTTAACTGGCCATACAAACCCTGTCTGACCATAGCTTCACCGCAGGGGATGTTCACATCGGGCTCTACCCACCATCCTCCAACGATATTCCATCGGCCTTCATCAACACGCTTTCGTATCTCTGCAAGCATACCAGGATCGTTTTCAGCAACCCATTGGTAAAATTGAGCGGAGCTGGCAGTGAAAGTAAAGTCGGGTGTCTCGTTCATACGGTCTAACGCTGAACGGAACGTACTGTGAACAACTGAAATACCTTCGGACCACGGCCAAAGCCATACCGGGTCGATATGTGCCTGACCTATCATGTGAAACCTGAATTTTGTCGCGTCTGAAGGCCAGGTCGGAGCCTCCTGTATAGCATTTGTAAAAAGGTTTGTCACCGGTACCAGGGCTACAAATGCTGTTCCTGCTACAGCCTGGTTAACGAAGGTTCTGCGTGAAATGAATTTTTTGTTTTGAGTGATGTTTTTATTTTTCATCATAGTTTGCTTTTCTATTATGAGGCAGTGTTTGTAAATTTACTGTTAATTATCTGAAACTATCGCCACACTCAGACTCGCGAAATCACCTACCTGTTCACCTAATTCCGCCGGAACTATATCACAGACCAACCTTGATGGTTCAAGCGCTTCCTGTTCAATAACTTTCATGCATGAAGGCTCGATAAATTTTCTGCAACGAGTATAAATGCTTCCAATCACTATCCGTTGCGGATTAAGAACATCAATCAGAATTGACAACCCTTTGCCAAGATGTTTTCCCGATATTTCAAATATTTCAAGTGCCGCTTTATCACCTTTGGCAGCAGCTTCTGCAATATCTTTGGTGGTAATCTTATCTATATCTTCCATATTCGGACAGAATGATACAACTTCACCGGATGAAAGTTTTTCAGCAGTAATTTTTTTTGCTATACGTGCAATTCCGGCGCCGCTGCAAAATCCTTCAAAGGAGCCTTTCTTCCCATAAGCTTCCGGCCCATCATCCGCCAGACGTATATGACCCACTTCACCGGCAAGATCGTTGGTGCCGGAATATAATCTTCCATCCGCTATGATTCCTGCACCCATTCCTGTGCCAAAGGTCAGGAAAATCATATTTTCCACACCTCGTCCTGCGCCAAATTTCCATTCAGCAAGTGCACAGGCATTGGCATCATTCTGCAAAAAAACGGGAACATGGAACTTTTCATGAAATATCTGAACGATGGGAATATTATCCCAGCCAGGCAGGTTAGGGGGAGACTGCACTATTCCCTTTTTGCTGTCAAGGGGACCGCCACAGCTGATTCCTATTGACTGAAGGCCCTGTAAACCAAGTTTTTTAGTTATTAAACCGGCACTGTTTAATAGAAGGTTAATTGCATGATCGGGACCTTTATCAGTTTCGGTGGGGAAATTTATTTTTTCAAGTATTTCCATATCTTCAGTACCGGCAATTACTGCACATTTGGTTCCTCCGATATCAATCCCGAGGTAGTATTTTTTGTCCATATATTAAATTTTTATTTCATATTCATCCAGAATTTCTCTTCAGATTTTTGAAGGCCAATTTTCTTCTTCCTTTCCAGAAGCAGATAAGAAGAGATTCCTATCGTTCCAAAGATCAGGAGAGCTAATAGTAAATATCTGATGATCAATGATACATCGGCTCCACTTTCTATACTATTCGTGATTTGCCCGGCAGGATAGATAAACATATCGGTTCTTGAGCCTACATTGATACCGAAGATGTTTTTCATAAAGAACAGTGATAAAAAAGCCAATAGACCTGATACAACAGGGGTTGCAAGCCAACCCAGCGCTATTTCACCGAGAATATTGAAATTGATATTTCTGACGCCTTTGTAGATGCCTATTCCAAGAACACATCCCACAACGACCTGTGAACTGGAAACCGGAACCATAGGGATCGGAGGCAAGCCAATGCTTACAGAAAGGTTCGACAGACCTGATGATGAGAAGATAAACAATACAAGCGACTGAGCAAGAACAACTACCAGGGCTGCCTCTGACGATAGCTCAACGATATTTCCGCCTATTGTATCCATCACTTTTTTCGAATAGGTTATTATCCCGATTGCTATTGTAAGACCTCCAAGCAGAAAGAGCTGCTGGCTGGAGTTCAGGGTAAAAATTCCCAGGTCCAGATCGCGAAGATTGAATGCAGGAATGAAAACTCCCATAACATTGGCTATATTGTTTGCACCAAGGCTAAAGGCTCCGAAGGCACCGACAACAATAAGCCCTGTTTTAATATACGATTCAAATCTGATGAGGTGTATTCGCGCCACCCTTTTGAAGTTTTTCAAAGCTATATAGAGCAGAATTGCAAAGACAGCGCCAATAATTGGTCCTGATATCCATGTTGCAACAATCTGCGAAAGTGTTCTGCTATCTGTTGAGTTTCCCGTGAAAAGGTTCCATCCGATAATTGCTCCAACGATAGCCTGAGTGGTTGAAACAGGCAAGGCAAACTTTGTCATCATGAAGATTGTGATTGCGGCTGCAAGTGCAACAGTGAACGAACCACCGATAGCATTTACAGCACCCAGCTTTCCAAGGGTCTGAGAAGCACCGGCACCCTGAATTACAGCTCCGAGAATAACAAATATTGAGGCAATAATTGCTGCTTTCCTGAAGGTAACCATTTTTGAACCTACAGCAGAGCCAAAGATATTTGAGGCATCATTTGCTCCCAAAGACCATCCCAGGAAGAGACCGCTGGTGAGGAAGAAGAGGATCATGGTTATTTGGTTATTTGCTTTTTTGTTAAATACTTGTGGTCACTTAGAATATGGGTTCTTGGTTCTGGGTTCTGGGTTCTGGGCACCCGGCCTACATCACAATCTTTATCGCCATACCCGATAGCAGATCGGCTGCCTTCTGAGCCAGATCAGAAATATTTTCAATATGTTGAATTATATATCTTAAATGCGCCTTGTGAGCCAGATCGAATTCTTTCATATCCTGGAATATGATCTTTTTAGTACCTAATGATATCTTATCCGTCTCACTTTCAAAATAATAGACCTTAAGCAATTTCTCCCTGACCGTGTAAGGCGCCTTGAAGTAAGCTCGTGCAGCAGGGATCAGCTCTTCAGCAGCGCTGACTGATGTTTCGGTCAGACTGATAAAATTTTTATTAAGTGAAGCAGGAATGTCAGGCATTTCAGTGTCGATTTCGTTCAATGAGCTTTTCAGAGCATCAATAATTTCATCAAGTTCATCAATAAGGGTGGTGACTTCTACCCTGTGCTGTGGTAAGATCGAATGAGTGATCATCTCATTTTCTATCGCCCGCTGAAGTCTGTCTGCATTTCTTTCAAGAGAATCAACTTTCTGAAGATGCCTTTGGAAAGCTTCCATATCCTTTTCGAGGTAAGCTTTTATTGCTTCCCTGAAGACCAGCAATCCCAGATCGATGTCATCAAAGAATTCATCAATCTTAATTATCAGTTTTTTTGTTGTTCTTGTAAATAGAGGCATGTTTTTATGATTGTTAGGTTCTTATAACAAATATAGAAAATTATAGCATACAATAGAGCTATGTATAACATAGTACTATGTATGTAATAATAGCAACCTGCATTTTTAGAATTCAATAATTTTCTCAACCCGGTTGCTTTTAAGATACTGTTTCAGAATGACCTGAATATCACGGTTATCTGTCGAAGGGTTAATACACTCATGGACAGCAGTAAGACCGAATCCCATATCATTTATATTAAAGTACCCGTAGCCGGCATATTTCCCATTAACTATTTTTACAGCACAACGTTCTTCATCATCGCGTCCTTTATCAATTACAAAGAAGTTGCGTCTTGTGAAAATAAACTCTTCAATTGCTTTGGCTGCCCGTTCATTATACTCTTTTGCCGGCTCTTTTTCACAGCATGCCCCTTTGCAAATTCCAACCTGGTAGTGAAAGCAGGCGCCATCTGACTCATAAAGACCCGACAGTTTTTGGCAGAGACCATAAGTTTCGACCAGTGAATTGAGCTTCCATTTGGTTTTCTCTTTTGAAGTAAATACAGAAACAGGTGAATCATCATTGTCAATTTGCCCGTAACGATAGTTGATGTAACCTTTATTATCGACAAAACTGAAAATACCCCATTGAAAACCAGTTCTTCGCTGTGCTCTGTTATAAATGGGCTTATTTGCTTTAATTTCGAAAGATTCCTTAAGCAATGCAATCAGTTCACTTCCTGTCGTTTCCCAGTCAATGTCCGCGATCAGGTCGCGCATCTCCATCGAACGGTTAGTGGTATTATTCGAGAGGTGGGTGCTTATCCTCTGCTGAAGGTTGCGGCTTTTGCCAATGTAGATCAGATCGCCGGTTTCATTATAGAAATAGTAAATTCCCGGTTCATCAGGTATTTTGTCAATTTTATTGATATCAAGTTTCGGATTCAACTTTGATACCATCGAATTTCTTAAAAGAGCTGATGTACTGCCACTGATTTCCCTGTCTTTAGCCATAAGCAATTCAAAAAGCTTCACAGTAGCAAGCGCATCTCCTGCAGCCCTATGCCTTCCATTTATTGAAATCCGGAGATCCTTACAGATATTTCCCAGACTGTATGACCTGTGGCCGGGGAAAAGCTTTCTGCTGAGGGCAATAGTATCAAGAATACTTTTTTTATAATTGAAACCAAGCGATTTAAACTCCTGTCTTATAAAAGAATAATCAAATCTTGCATTATGAGCCACGAATGTTCTGCCTTCGGTTAATTCAACAATTGTTTTTGCAATTTCAAAAAAACGCGGAGCATCTTCAACCATTTCATTTGTTATCCCTGTAAGGTTAGTAATGAAGTAGGGAATATTTCTTTCAGGGTTAACAAGCGAAACAAATTCTCCTGTTATCTGATTTCCATCGTGCAGATATATTGCAATCTCAGTGATTTTTTCAATCCTGGCGCTTCCTCCCGTAGTCTCGACATCAATAATCGCGTACATCTGTTTAAATCTTTTTAGTACAGACTACGAATATAATCAGAATTGCGGGCAGAGTGGCTGATAGTTTGTATTTTTGTTCTGTTAAAACTTTTTATCATGAATGAATGTTACGGTAAAAAATTCATACTTAACGGTGAGCTTCAGCCGGCAGAAGCATTTGATAATTCGCTGGTTTATGAAGGCGATTCAATTTATGAGGTGATAAGGATGGTAAAGGGAAGCCCGGTCTTTTTTCACGACCACATGGAACGGCTGGCAACCAGTGTGAAACTTCAACACAAAGAACTTCTGGCTGATATTCCTTCTTTGCGGAGAGACATAATCAGCCTTACGAGATCGGACAAAAAAAAGGAGGCAAACATAAAAATCGTTTTTAACTATAACAATGGAGCTGACAATTATCTTGTCTATTTTATTGAACCTATCTACCCTTCAGCGGAACAGTATAAAAAAGGGGTGAAAGGTATCTTTTATCATGCTGAACGAAAAGATCCTGAATCTAAGGTGATCAATCATAAACTGAGGTCCTCCATTTATCATAAACTCATCCATGAAGGCGGTTATGAGGCTCTTCTCGTGAACGAAAAAAAATTAATAACCGAGGGAAGCCGGTCTAATATTTTTTTTCTAAAGGGCGAGACATTGGTAACTGCACCCGATAATGTTATTCTTAATGGTATTACGCGGAAATATATTCTTGAAATCTGCAGAAAAAACCGGATTATGGTGGAATTTGACTGCGTTAAGCTTGAAGATATTTCGGAGTATGATGCCGTTTTTATGACAGGGACGTCACCGATGGTTCTCCCTTTTTATTGCATTGATAATAAATTCTTCAATGTCAGATTTCCGCTGATGGAAAGGTTAAGGAAGCTCTATATCGAAAAAGCTGAGGAGAGTATCAGGCTTTTCAGACCTGAATAATGGTATTACCTTGAACAGACTGAAGTATAATTTATTATATTTGTACACTAGTGGTGCGTTGTTTTTAAAATATATCTTGTAAAGCATTATAATCTAGTAA
>JBAXXU010000038.1:0-33596 GCA_037127735.1 Bacteroidota bacterium | reverse complement strand
AAGATTACTGAGATGTCAAAGAACTAAATCTTATATAGTTGAAAATCAATTATATCTAAGTGGGCACTAGTGAAAGCTACAAGTAAATCTAGGGGACTGCAAGACCGAATGACAATGTACAATCATCCATCAGGACAACCGGTTTTTATAGTCATTGTAACTAAATTCCCTGATTAACCTGAATTTGTCACGCGTCGTCCAAATGCCGATGGATGGATGATGAACACCATTGAATGTAGTAGTTTTCACCATAGTATAGTGAATCATATCGAGGAAGATTATTCTGTCACCCGGTTTTAGTTCCTTCTCAAATGACCAGTCTCCCATTGCATCACCGGAGAGACAAGAGTTTCCTCCTATCCTGTAAGTTGGTTTTCCCGGTACCGGATCAGTTGCTCCGGCAATTTTTGGTTTATATGGCATCTCGAGACAGTCAGGCATATGTGCTGTAAAAGACACATCTAAAATAGCCGTCCTGATACCATTATTTTCAACAACATCTTCAACTGTCGCGATTAGTTCTCCGGTTTCCCATGCAAAAGCGCTTCCGGGTTCAAGAATAACATGAAGGCCTGATCTTTCGCGAAATATCTTCAGAACCTTAATAAGATGGCCAATATCATAGCCTTTTCTGGTCAGCAGATGCCCTCCACCCATATTGATCCATTTCAGGTGGGGAAAAAATTTCCCAAATTTATCCTCAACAATCCCAAGTACTTTTTCCAGGGCATAAGAATCTGATTCAAACAGCACATGAAAATGCAGACCTTCGATTCCTTCCGGTAAACCATATTTAAGTTCATCTGCCACAACACCTAGCCTGGACCCCGGAGAACATGGATTATATAAGCCATGGCTTACCTCAGAATATTCGGGATTTATTCTCAATCCGGCAGAGATGTTTTTCGAATAATTTTTTATTTCAGTCGAATATTTATTGTACTGGTTTAAGGAATTAAAAGTAACATGGGAACTGTACTTCAGAATTGATTGAAACTCAATATCCTTATATACAGGAGAATATGTATGGGCAGGAGAACCAATCTCCTCGAAGCAAAGTCGCGCTTCATCCATAGAACTTGCGGCAGCGCCCGAAATATATTCCTTTAGAACAGGAAAGACTCCCCACATGGCAAATCCTTTGAATGCAAGGATAATCTCGGCGCCGGATTCATCAGAAACATGTTTTATCAATGACAGATTTTTTCTGAATCTGTCTTCATCTACTACAAAGCAGGGAGATGGTAATATGTTGTAGTTAATGGGCATTTTTTATAGTTCCAGATCCACATCATGCAACTCCACCCATGGCAATCCCAACCTGTTGAGTTCTGCCATAAAAGGATCGGGATCGAGCTCTTCTACATTGAACACACCAGGTTTTTTCCAGATACCTTTCAAGTACATCATAGCGCCAATTGCAGCAGGTACTCCGGTTGTATAGCTTACACCCTGTGCTCCTGTCTCTGCATAAGCTGCTTCATGACTACAATTATTGTAAACATAATAAGTTCTTTCCCTGCCGCTCTTTATTCCTTTAATCCGGCATCCTATGGATGTCTGGCCTTTGTAATTCTTACCTAATTCACCGGGATCGGGGAGTACGGCTTTCAGGAACTGAATAGGTATTATCTCCCTTCCTTCAAACATAATTGGCTCAATGCCTGCCATTCCAATATTCTGAATTACGCGCAAATGGGTTAAATATTCCTGTCCGAATGTCATCCAGAACCTTGCCCGCTTAAGAGTCGGATAATTCTTTACAAGCGATTCAAGCTCTTCATGATATATTATATAGGATTCTTTTGGGCCAATCTCCGGATAATTAAGTGGTTTATGTATTTCATGTGGTTTGGTCATGATCCATTTACCGTTCTCCCAGTATTTACCTTTTTGTGTCACTTCCCTGATATTTATCTCGGGGTTAAAATTTGTAGCGAACGGTTTTCCATGATCACCGGCATTACAATCAACTATATCAAGGTAATGTAATTCATCAAAATGGTGTTTGGCGGCATAAGCCGTGAAAATTGAAGTTACCCCAGGGTCGAAGCCACAACCAAGGATTGCAGTGATACCGGCCTTACTGTACCTGTCTTTATAAGCCCACTGCCAGCTGTATTCATATTTTGCCTCTTCAAGAGGTTCATAGTTTGCCGTATCGAGATAAGCTACTCCTGTTTCAAGACAGGCATCCATAATATGAAGATCCTGGTAAGGCAATGCAACATTTACCACGATATCAGGATTAAATGATCTTATCAGTTTAACAAGTTGAGGAACATTATCAGCATCAACCTGAGCTGTTTTTATCCGGTCTTTGCCAATTCTTTCTGCAATAGCATCGCACTTTGATTTTGTTCGGCTGGCTAACAGAATTTCTGTAAAAACCTCCGGTAAAGAAGCCATTTTATGAACTACAACTGTTCCCACTCCACCGGCACCGATTACTAATACTTTTCCCATATACAAAATATTTCTAACAAAACAAGTTAACTTCTTTTATTCATAAACTTTGTGAGCCTTTGGGTATCCCGATAGCTATCAGGACTTTGTGCGACTTTGTGTTTAATATTTTTTTACCACGAAGGTACACAAAGTACATCACAAAGTAACACAAAGAAAAAGAGCGCTTTAAGTATATTTGTGAATAATTCAGGTTAAATAGCTTGAAAATCAATTTATTTACCCAATTCCCCTTTGCTTCGATGAAGCTATGCGAAAGCGAAGAAGGGTAGTAAATTAATATTTCATCAATTACGCTGTTCCAAATATAAAACATAAAAATGACCAATCAATGGACTTTTGTTATTCATAATCATAATAACAAGCTTCTTATATATGTGAAAGTATAACAAGACGAATTCTGCTTATATTTGTATCCTGAAAATTCCTGAGCCTGAGTATGAAGTTGATCAATCCTTTATTAATCCTTCGGATATTAAGTACGATTTTGCTGATTGAGACAATATCGTATCTATTCTGTTTGCCTGTTGTATATATTTATAAAGAATCTCCAAATCCTTTTCTCTGGTCGGCTGCCATAACTATCTTGTTATCAGGAGTTTTCTATCTGGTATCGAGAAATGCCAACACAAGTAAATTCAGCAGCAGAGATGGATATCTGGCAGTTACGCTATCATGGGTTGTCTTTTCAATATTAGGAACTTTACCATATCTTTTAAGTGGAACAATCCCCTCCTTTATTGATGCATTTTTTGAATCTACCTCAGGATTTTCCACAACAGGTTCATCAATCCTCACGGATGTAGAAATACTGCCCTACTCTATACTATTCTGGCGAAGTCTTACTCATTGGTTTGGAGGAATTGGAATTATAGTTCTGGTAATAATAATCCTTCCTTCCCTGAGGGTTACCGGTTACCAGCTATTCAGTCTTGAATCATCTATGAAAGAAAAAATACACCCCAGAACCAAGGCAATCGGTTTCAGGGTTTTATTTATTTACCTTACACTTACCCTTGCTGAAATTGTATTGCTGAATTTTGGAGATATGAACTTGTTTGACAGCATTTGTCACTCATTTGGTACGATAGCCACGGGAGGTTTTTCTACCAAGAATAACAGCCTGATGTATTTTTCGTCTTACAGTCAGTATATTGTTATGATTTTCATGTTTCTGGCAGGCGTAAGCCAGGTTGTTTATTACTATCTGGTGAAGCTTAACTTCAAAAAAATCAGGCAAAATGAAGAATTATGGTTCTATATTGCGGTTGCTGTCATGGCGGGAACAATTGCTACAATAATTCTTCTCGTTAACTCGACAAGATCATTTGAGGAATCATTCCGCGATGGGTTTTTCCAGATAATTTCCATAATGACCTGCACAGGATTTGCCTCAGCCGATTATATCCTCTGGCCTGTAACAGCTGTTCTGCTTATCTTTCTTATGATGTTTTCAGGCGGAAGTACCAGTTCAACAAGCGGTGGAATAAAGATGGCGAGACATTTAATTGTACTGAAAAATATTAAGAATGCATTCATAAGGCTTAATCACCCTAAATCTATTTCATTCATCAGATTAAATGGGAAGAGCATCGCTGAAAATACCAACATCTCGATACTTTCCTTTGTTGTCTTGTACCTGTTTCTTTTTGTAATCGGGACTATTATAGTAGTAATAACAGGTGTTGATCCGATTACAGCATCAAGTTCAGTGGCAACATGTATGGCAGGAATCGGACCGGGCCTCGGTACTGTTGGTCCCATGAGCAATTTTGCCCACATGCCGGAGATAAGTAAGGTAGTCCTGAGTCTGCTGATGATTATCGGGAGGCTGGAAATTATTACTGTATTTACTATTTTTACCCGGACCTTCTGGAAACTTTAGGCAAGGCGCCGTAATTTCCTGACATATTCGAGACTCTCAGGCGTACCTACATCTACCCAATAGCCTTCATCATGCCTTAAAGTATATATATTGTGCTCTGCTGCAAGTTCAAGATATAGGGCAATCATGGTATAAACACCTTCATCCATATAATTAAATATCTCAGGTTCAACGATATGCATGCTGGAAAATGCTATTTCAGAGAGCTCCTCTTTAATATCGCCTGCAAGTATTTGTTCACCTGATGATATATTTCGCCAGCCACGCATCTGTCCATATTTATCAATCAGCAATAATCTTTTCCCGGGACGATTTCTCACCGCGAGTGTAGCCAGACCCTTCTTTTCAAGATGCAACATGTAAAGAGCTGAAAGATCCAGATCTGATATTATATCTACGTTATAAAGAAGGAAAGGGCTTTTGTCAAAGAATCCTCTGGCTTTAAATAATCCTCCACCATTTTCAAGAAGCATTTCTCTCTCATCCGAAACAGATATTTTAAATCCCATTGTATTGAGTCGTTCCACTTCCTCTTCAACCTGATCGGCAAAATGATGCACATTTATTACTATATCATTAAAACCATGATCAGAACATTTTTCAACTGCAAGGTGAAGAGCAGTTTTCCCATTGATATCAACAAGAGCCTTTGGAATTTTTTCCGTTATTTTTCCAAGTCGTTTACCCAGTCCCGCCGCAAATATCATTGCCTTCATCATGTTTAGTATTCAGTGGTTAGTGGCTGGTATTCAGCATTTTGAACTTTGAACTTTGAACTTTAAACTTTATTAAATAAATTTATCCTTATCTAACTCATTATAAATATTTAGATCAGGGATTAACCTGACAGTCTGGAAAAGTTCAGGGAGTGATACAGGAAGTTGTTCTGATTTTATTAATTGGATCAGGAGTTTTACTGCCGGTACTATGCTGCCTGTAAATGTCGGTTTTTTCTCATACAATCCTCTGAATCCGAATGCGCCAAGAGCCTGCATAAGGCGTATCATACTGAACCCGGCATAATAACCTCTGAATTTTTCTTTATTTTCTCCCGATACGAGACAAAAATTATTTACATGATAATCCAGAAGGTTCTGACGAGCCTGATCATCTAAATGAGCCTTGGCATCGTAAAGCAGTGATGCAACATCGTATTGAGGAGCGCCTTTTCTCCCGCCCTGGTAATCAATAAACCATGGTTCGCCTTCAACAATCATAACATTCGCCGACTGGAAGTCCCTATAGAGAAAATAATCCTGGCCTGTTTCGAGTAGAAAATCAGCCAGCCGGTTAAAATCGTGTTCAAGCCTCCGCTCATTGAAATTAACAGCAATAAGCTTAAGAAACATATATTTGAAATAGTTCATGTCCCACATCATTGATTGCCTGTCGAAACTTCTGTGAGGATAACAAAGATCAAGGTTCAAACCATCTATTCCTTTTATCTGGAAGGAAATTAATTTGTCGAGAATTTTACGATATAAAACCTCAGCTTCCATATCAAAACCGGCGCCCGCGTGTTTTTGCTGAAGCCATGTAAATAGGTTTATATCACCAAGATCCTGAAGGTAATAGACAAATTTTTCAGGTAGATATCCGAATATTTCAGGTACAGGGAGTCCTTTTGAAATGAAATGGTAAGTAAACCCGATAAATGCTTCATTCTCTTCAAAATTGAAATTATGTGCCCCGATAACGCTTTTATTGCCGTCAAAAATCCTGAAATATTTTCTATCGGAGCCTGATCCCGGCAATGCGACTATTTGAATATCGGAATCCCCGAATAATTCCTTGTATCCGTCTGATACAATATCTATTTCAATCATTTCACTTACTTTTGTCTTTTTCCTTTTATCTTTTGTCTTTAAAGCCTGATCATTATCTTCTTCCTGTACAGAATCAACGCTATGCCCCAGATAAGTAACATCTGGATAATGGCGAACATCAGGCTGCCATTAATATTTCCTGCAACCGGCACACAAACCTTTTCATAAAACCAGGTGTAAAGGTTTATTTTACTACTGCCTGATGGAATCATGATTAATAATAGCATTCGGGTCCATATACCTGCCAGAAAATAAGAGAAAAGAGCATTCGTCCCAAAAACCATGAAAAAGGCGCCCCATTTCTGAAACTTAAGTACGTCAGCAACAATGTAGATCAATGCCAGAACTGCCATTGCAATTCCGGCAGTATATAGAACGTATGAGCTTGTCCATAATGGCTTATTAATAGGGAAAAGCATATTCCATAAATACCCCAGACCAACCGCGGCTGCTCCAAACAAAATAATCTTCATAACAATCTTCCAGTTTGCTGATCCTTTCCCGATCAACCCGCCAATGAAATACCCGATAATTACTGTACAGATTGAAGGTATTGTACTCAGCAATCCTTCAGGATCGAAGGGAATTCCAAAACCTTTATAGAGATGATTTTTACCAAGGATCGCCAGATCAGCTTTAAGGGCAAAATTAGTTTCGAGACTGTAAGGATCGGCTCCTCCGAAGAAAGCTAATAATCCCCAGTAAAGGATCAACAAGACTGCAATAACTATCCAAAGGTATTCCCGCCTTACTGTCAAACAGATAATGGCGCCTATTCCATAAGCAAGTGCAATACGCTGAAGTACACCCATTATTCTGAGAGTTGTGTAATCTCTTCCGAAGTAAGGAAATATAGCAAGGAATAAACCAACAGCAAAGATAGTTACCATACGTCTGAAGATCCTTAATAAAGCGCTGCTGTTTATTTCATTTCCATATTTTTTAAGAGAGTAGTAAGTTGAAATCCCAACAATAAAAAGGAAAAACGGGAAAACCAGATCAGTTGGAGTACACCCGTGCCATTCCGCATGTCGCAAAGGGGGATAAATATATTGCCAGCTTCCGGGGGTATTTACAATTATCATAAACGCGATGGTCATACCCCTGAAGATATCGAGGGAAACCAACCTGCTGTTGTTTTTTGCCATAGTTGAATCCGGATTAGGTTTTGCAAAAATAATAATTAAAATTGTTACTTTTGAGATGATTCCGTTATTTGAATATTTTGTTTATCCTAAATTAAATTACTCATTATCATGAATTTAATTAAGTCTATTAAAATCTTGTTTTTTCTTATTGCAATATTTATCTCATTTGCAAAAGTTGATGCCCAGCCATCTGATCCTCCATTTTTGAAGTATATGAATCACCCATGGGTTGATTCTGTTATGAATACACTTTCATCTGAGCAACAGATAGCTCAATGCCTTTGGGTTGCAGGATATTCCAACCGCGATGTTTCTCATGAGGTTGAAATTATTGATATCATCAGGAAATACGGAGTTGGAGGAATTGTATTCTTCCAGGGAACAGCAGCAAAACAGGCGGAATTGACCAATTACTATCAGAAAATCTCCAAAGTTCCTTTGCTTATCACTCTTGATGCTGAATGGGGTGTAGGTATGAGGCTCGACAATGTTGAAAAATTCCCTTTTCAGATGACCCTTGGCGCTATTAAAAATGATTCGCTGATATATCAGTTCGGGAAAGCAGTTGCTTCTCAGTTCAGGCGTATAGGTATGCAAATGAATCTCGCGCCCGATGCCGATATTAACATTAATCCTCAGAATCCGGTAATTAACTACCGCTCATTCGGAGAAAACAGAGATAAAGTTGCAACGAAAGCCATTATGTATATGAAGGGAATGCAGGATAACGGAGTTTTGGCAACAGCAAAGCATTTCCCCGGCCATGGCGATACTAATGCTGATTCCCATCTTGATCTGCCTTTGATTACTCACTCCAGGCAGCGACTCGACAGTATTGAGCTTTATCCTTTTCGCAAACTTATAAGTGAAGGGATCGGAAGCATTATGACTGCTCACCTCAACCTGCCTTCGCTCGACACGACAACCAGGCTTCCTTCCACATTATCGCCGGTAATAATTAATGGACTCCTTAAGAATGAACTTGGATTCAAGGGACTGATTATCACCGATGCAATGAATATGAAGGGTGTAACGAAATATTTTAAGCCGGGTGAAGCTGATGCGAAAGCTCTTGAGGCAGGCAATGATGTAGTCGAATTTGTTTTAGATGTGGAGGCAGCTATAAGAGAAACCAGGAACGATATTTTATCCAAAAAAATATCCGGAGAGGATATAGCTCATAAATGCAGAAAAATACTGGCTGTCAAATACTGGTCGGGGTTGAACAAAGTGCAATATATCAATAAAAACAATATAGACAAGGAGTTATCTCCTATGACCTCCAAAGCATTAATTCGCGATCTTTATGCTAATGCCCTTACTGTTCTGAATAACAATCAGAATGTACTTCCTTTGAAAAACCTTCAGAGTATAAAGATTGCCACAGTGGCAGTTAACAGGAACAAACTCTCTTCATTTCAGCAAAGGATTGAAAAATATCATCCTGCTGACAATTATTTTCTTGATCCTACAAATACTGAGGCCGGAGCTGATCTTTTGAAAAAATTGGCAGATTATGATATTGTTATTACAGGTATTTTTGGCTTAGACCAACGTCCTAATCTTGGTTTTGGAATAAAACCCGGACTGGATGATTTCCTTGAGAAACTTACAGGGTTGAACAAAACTATTGTTGCATGGTTTGGCAATCCTTATGCCATTGATAAAATAAAGTCGCTCAGGAATACTGATGGGCTTATTCTTGCCTATCAGGAGAATGAATATACGGAAGATCTTTCAGCTCAGCTTATTTTCGGGGGTATTGGAGCCAGGGGAACTCTTCCGGTAACAATAAATGAAAAGTGGAACTCAGATTTTGGAATAATCACTCCGGGTAATATCCGGCTGCAATATGGATTCCCCGAAAGTGTAAGTATGTCATCTGAAATTCTTAACAGTAAGATTGACTCAATAGTTAATAATGGTCTTATTGCTAAGGCATTTCCCGGTTGCGTTATTATGGCGGCAAGGAAAGGTGTTGTAGTCTTCCAAAAGAGTTATGGCTATCAGACTTATGATAACCGGGTTGCTGTCGTGGATGATGATCTCTTTGATCTTGCATCTGTTACAAAAATATCAGCGCCGCTTCCGGGATTAATGCTTCTTAATACCGAGGGAAAGTTCTCTCCCGATGAAACATTAGGTTACTATCTCCCCGATTTCAGAAAAACAAATAAGGGGAATATCGTCATGAGAAATTTTCTTACTCACCAGGCCGGACTTACCCCATTTATTCAATTCTGGAAAGAAACAGTTAATAAAGACGGAAAGCTCAAACGGAATATTTATGATTCGGGATTTAGCAAAAGATTTCCGCTGGAAGTCGCACAGGGAGTCTTTATTAATAAGAATTACAGGAAGAAGATGTTTTCTGAAATAAAAAAGAGTTCGCTTGGTGAAAAAAAATACATCTATTCCGACCTTACATTTATAATTGCTCCTGAAATAATAAATAAGCTGACCGGACAAAAATGGAATGAATTTGTAACAAACAATATCTATCAAAAGATAGGCGCGTTTGATATCGGGTTTAATCCTTATCTGAAATACCCGTTAAGCAGGATTATTCCAACAGAGTACGATTCGCTGTTCAGAAAACAACAGTTGCATGGAACTGTACACGATGAAGGAGCAGCGATGTTAGGCGGAATATCAGGTCATGCAGGTCTATTCGCGACAGCAAACGATCTTTTGAAACTTATGGAGCTCTATCGCAGGATGGGAGAATATGGCGGGGAACAACTTATCGGAAAAGATGTTATGAAAGAGTACACGAGGGTTCAGTTCCCGGAAAATAATAACCGGAGAGGACTCGGGTTTGATAAACCACTTCTTAATAACACTGAACTTACACAAAAAGATGCTTATCCGACAAAGGGGGCTTCACCTGAAAGTTTTGGACATTCAGGTTATACCGGAACATTTGTATGGATTGATCCGGAGTATGACATCACGTATGTTTTCCTATGCAACAGAGTTTATCCGACAAGGAACAATAACCTGCTATCAGATATGAATATCAGGACGGAGATCCTTCAGGCGATTTACGATTCTATAAGGAAGTAGAATAAAAAAACCAGACTGTAAAAACAATCTGGTTTTTTTGGTGCCCAGAACAAGACTCGAACTTGCACACCCTTGCGAGCACCAGCCCCTCAAGCTGGCGTGTCTACCAATTTCACCATCTGGGCGAAAACAAGATAAAAGACAAAAGGCGAAAGATAAAAGTTGAAAGCAATACTTTTGTCTTTCGCCTTTTGTCTTTTGTCTTAATTTGTGCCCAGAACAGGACTCGAACCTGCACATCATTACTGACACTAGTCCCTGAAACTAGCGCGTCTACCAATTTCGCCATCTGGGCCTTATTCAAGATAAAAGATAAAAGTATAAAGATAAAAGTGTAATACAAGAAACACAATACTCCTTTTGTCTTTTTCCTTTTGTCTTTTGTCTTATACTTTAAGCGGCTGCAAAAATAGAAAAAATAATTAAAAAATCAGATTCTTATAATATAATCCTTAGCAGTATTAATTAAAAGTATATTTTTGCTTCCTGATTATAAATTAGTGAACAAGCAGATAAGTAAATTATTGTGGCGCGTTAAGCATCTGTATTTCAGGTCGTTATTATCTATATAGAAGAATTTAAGTTGATAAAAGATGATACGTACCTGCAAATAGATGCAGGTTTTTTCTAACTCAATTTTTGCAATATGAAAATAATGAAATTTGGAGGGACATCGGTTGGAAATCCGGAAAGGATGAAAGCGCTGATACCATTAATAAATGATGACGACAGAAAGATTGTGGTCTTATCTGCCATGGCAGGAACTACGAACAGCCTGGTTGAGATAACCGATCTGCTTTATGCCGACAATATTAATGAGGCATCTCAAAAAAATGATGAGTTAAGATCAAAATATCATCAGGTTACAGAGGAGCTTTTTGCCACTGATACTTTCAGGGAAGCCGGACGCGAACTGATTGATTCTCATTTCGAATATATCAGGAATTTTACTCTCAGGGTGTTTACAAAGCTTCAGGAAAAAGCAATTCTTGCCCAGGGAGAACTTATTTCCACTTCATTATTTCACCTTCTGCTTCAGGAAAAAAATATTAAATCAATTCTTTTGCCTGCTTTAAGCTTCATGCGCATTGATAAGGATGGAGAACCTGATTCATTCTATATTAAAGAAAACATTAAAAGAGAACTTGAAAACTATTCTTCTGAAAATATAATTATTACCCAGGGGTTTATATGCCGGAATGTATATGGAGAGATTGATAATCTTAAACGCGGAGGCAGTGATTTTACCGCTTCATTAATCGGGGCAGCCATAAATGCATTAGAAATTCAGATATGGACAGATATAAACGGATTTCATAATAATGACCCGAGGTTTGTTGAGAACACTAAGGTTATTCGCGAAATATCGTTTGATGAAGCCGCTGAACTGGCATATTTTGGCGCCAAGATATTACATCCGTCAAGTGTTAATCCTGCCCGCGAGAATAACATTCCGGTACGGCTCAAAAACACTATGGAGCCGGAAGATGTTGGTACTCTTATAACCTCCTCATCCATTCTGCAGGATTATAAAGCTGTAGCTGCAAAAGATGGCATCTCGGTATTAAGGATCAGATCCGACAGGATGTTGATGGCTTATGGGTTCCTGCGAAAAGTATTCGAGATTTTTGAGGCTTACAGAACACCAATAGATATGATAACAACATCGGAGGTTGCTGTCTCAATTACAATCGATAATCCACAGTTTATTAATCAGATAGCTAAAGACCTTAAGGAACTTGGCACTGTAGAGGTTGAAAATAACCAGACAATAATATGCGTGGTTGGAGACTTCCGCACAGAGCGAACAGGTTCAGCGCCTGAAATATTTGAAGCTCTCAACACTATTCCACTAAAAATGATTTCATACGGTGGAAGCCCGAACAGCCTGTCGCTTCTGATTGATACTGCTAACAAAATTGAAGCTTTACGGCTACTTAGCAAACATCTATTTAATTAGTACAATGATTAATATTAATACCATAGAAAAATTCAGGGACATTGCAACTCCCTTTTATTACTATGATCTTGACATTTTAAGATCTACTCTTGATGTTGTAAAAAAAGAGTCAGTTAACTCAGGTTATAATGTACATTATGCAATAAAGGCAAACTCAAATCCGAGAATCCTTAAAACCATTTCTTCCTATGGATTCGGAGCCGATTGTGTCAGCGGTAATGAGATAGCCGCGGCAATAGCTGCAGGTTTTAATCCTGCAGAAATTGTATTTGCAGGAGTTGGTAAATCTGATAAGGAAATTGAAGCTGCGCTTAAAGCAGATATATTTTGTTTCAACTGCGAATCAATACCGGAAATGGAAGTTATTGACCAGTTAGCTTCAAAGCAGAAAAAAACAGCCCGCGTAGCATTAAGGATCAACCCATATATCGAAGCTCATACGCACAAATATATAACTACCGGAATCGCGGAGAGTAAGTTCGGGATAAATACCTGGGAACTCGAAGATGTTGTCAAAAGTTTATCATCCCTTAATAACATCAAACTTATCGGTATCCATTTTCACATCGGTTCCCAGATTACAAGAATGTCGGTATTCAAAAGTCTGTGTGCCCGTATAAATGAGCTGCAGTTATGGTTTGCTTCCCGCAATGTTAATATCGAGATCATTAATGTTGGTGGCGGGCTGGGAATTGATTATGAAAATCCTGATAAAGATCCTCTCTTCGGGGAGTATTTTTCATTATTGAATGAGTTCATCGAACTGCTACCCGGGCAGAAGCTCCATCTGGAACCTGGTCGTTCAATAATAGGACAATGTGGAAGCCTTATTTCAAAAGTTCTTTTTATTAAAAATGGAAGCAATACTCTCTTTGCCATTATTGATGCTGGTATGACTGACCTTATACGGCCGGCTCTCTATCAGGCTCACCATAAAATTGAAAACCTTACATCAGCGGGAAATATTTACCGGTATGATGTAGTCGGACCAATTTGTGAATCGTCTGATACCTTCGCGAAATATATCGAGTTGCCCGAAACAAAGCGGGGTGATATAATTTCCATACGATCAGCCGGAGCTTATGGGGAAGCAATGGCCTCGAGATATAATCTCAGAGACTTGCCTGGTTCCGTATTTTCAGATGATTTATAAAGGCTCAGGGCGCGGGGCGCAGGGCTCAGGGCAAGAAAGGTTAAGGTTATTAAAATCTCAGCCTTAGCCAAATGTCTTTGAGTCTCTGTGCCTTAGAGTCTATACGCCCTATTCTTCCTTCGGAGTGCTCTGTCTGATCTTACTATGGTTTATCCCATAGAAGAAATATATACAGAATCCTATGGCCATCCAGATAATTAATCTTAACCATGTATCGAGGGGTAAAGCTGCCATCTGAATGAAACAAATTGATGCACCCAAAATCGGGATCAGAGGAACCCAGGGTGTTTTAAATGGTCGTTCTATGTCTGGCTTCTTTTTCCTCAGTACCATAACACTAATACAAACTATAATAAAAGCAAGAAGTGTCCCGATGGAAACCAATTCTCCGAGGATACCAATCGGAAGAACTCCGGCAATGATCATTGCAATGGAACCGGTAATAATCGTACTTATATATGGTGTCTGGAATTTTGGATGAACTTTTGAGAACACAGGTGGTAATAAGCCATCTTTTGACATTGAATAAAAGATCCTCGGTTGCCCCAGGAGCATAACAAGTATAACTGAACTTAAACCGGCGATAGCTGCAATTTTTACAATGGGTCTCAGCCAGAACATTCCTTTTCCCATTGCATCAACACCTACTGCAACAGGGTCGGCAACATTTAAAGTTGTGTAACTTACAATACCGGTGAGAACTATTGCAACAAGAATATAGAGAACCGTGGAAATTCCCAGAGAACCAAGAATACCGATTGGCATATCGCGCTGAGGGTTTTTTGCTTCCTGAGCGGCAGTGGAAACAGCATCAAAACCTATGTATGCAAAGAAGATAACACCGGCGCCTCTCAGAACCCCACTGATACCAAATTTGCCAAACTCATGACTATAAGCCTTCAACCAGCCCCAGAATCCGCCAAATTGAGACATTGGTGCAGCTTCAACTTTATTAACAGGAATAAATGGATGCCAGTTCACTGATTTTACAAACATAAAACCAATGGCAATAAACAGAATAATTACCGATACTTTGGTTATAACCATGATGTTATTAAAATTTGCCGATTCCCTGATTCCGATAACGAGAAGTGTTGTCAGGAGGGCAACAATGAACATTGCCGGCAGATTCAGAATACAGGTAACATGTGCCAAAGAATCAACCTGAACTCCTGAAGCAGCAAGAGTCTGTGCAAAAGTATCAGTCAATGGTTTCCACCCTATATCGGGAACATTAACCAGGACAGTGCCCACAGCTCCGGTGAATTGCGGAGGTATAAATATATTAAGATCTTTCAGAAAGCTTACAACATACCCCGACCATCCGACTGCAACTGTTGATGCAGCAAACAGGTATTCAAGTATCAGATCCCAACCAATAATCCATGCCAGAAACTCACCCAGGGTAGCATAAGAATAGGTATAAGCGCTACCTGCAATAGGAATCATTGACGCAAATTCAGCATAGCACAAACCTGCAAATCCGCAGGCGAGACCTGATATAATGAAAGACAAGACAATAGCAGGGCCGGCGTATTGCGCTGCTGCCTGGCCGGTAAGGACAAAAATACCGGCGCCAATAATGGCTCCGATTCCTAATGTCGTAAGATTCAGTGGTGTAAGAGTTCTTTTTAAACCACCAGATTCCTTTGATTCACTGAATAACTGCGGAAGTGGTTTTGTGATAAATAGCCGGCTTTTTGACATTTGGTTCGTTTGAAAGGTTGGGATTAAAGAATAATTATTACAAACGTAACTTTTTTTTTGCAAAATCAATATTTTTATCATCAAGTAAAATTGCCGGTTTTTCCAGAAATCTGTTTTTACAATTTTTAAACATATAAAATGTATTTTTGAGAATGAAATTAATTCAAACCAACATGCGCAGATTTTTACTTCTATTGCTATCCTATGTCATATTATCCTGTTCTCCGGTCAGGAAATATCAAACCCTCCCCGAAGTTCAGGCATGGGAAAAAGATATTCAACAATTCGAACAGCTCGACAAAAGTGAGAAATATTCTGAAAATGCCATTCTTTTTGCCGGGAGTTCAAGTATAAGATTGTGGACAACCCTGGAAAAAGATATGGCTCCATATCCGGTAATTCAGAGAGGATTCGGAGGATCTAAACTTAGTGATATGGCGGTTTATGCAGAAAGAATATTCGATCCTCATCCCTGCAAAGCTATTGTAATTTTCATTGCCAACGATATAACAGGTGGCAATCAGGATAAGACTCCTCAGAAAGTTGCAGAATTGTTCAGGTATGTACTCAAGACCATCCGGAAGACACATCCGGAAACTCCGGTTTTCTGGATTGCAGTTACACCCACTCCATCGCGGTGGAAAGTATGGCCGGAAATTTTAAAAGCAAATAACTTCATCAAAGAGATTTGTGAAACTCAGAAAAATACATATTTCATTCGCACCGATTTTGCTTTTCTTGATGAAAGCGGACAACCCAAAGACGAACTATTCAGGGACGATAAGCTTCACCTTACAGAAAAAGGTTATGCTGTATGGACAGGGGTTATTAAAAAAGAGATAAGCAAAATTGTCCAAGCCCCTAAGTAGGTTTATGTCAAGGTATTAACCTAATCTTTAAAAGGTTTTGACAGTTATCTATATAGTATTCTTTTTACTTCATTTAAAAAACATGACATTTCACTTAACATTGACTCTACCTCGATCCTTGAAAAAGTAACAAAAGCATCATAATCACCCTTTGTTCGGTTTTGATAAGCATTTCGTAAAATTTTTCCAAATTTCGAATCAACTCTTTTTGTAGCAATATATTCCTTATTAAACCAACCTATTAGCTGGCCATGCTTTGATGTTTCATACCTGTTTTTCAACGCTAAAGCTGTTAATCCATAATACATTCCGTAATAAATACGATTCACAGCGATCACTAATTTATCACTTGATACAAGAAACCTTGCCAACTCGATTGTATCAAACGCTTGATTTAACCGATATTCAATTAAAGAGGCCCTGTCTTTTTCATCAATCATGCATGTAATCCATTAGAGATTGCATTTACAAAAATAGGTTGCTTACCTCGTAAGGTTGACAATTCAGATTCGCCAATTATATGAATATCAGTTATTATATTAAATTTTAAATCAATCTCATAACAAATATCAGATATTTCACGTTCTGTTTTCCAATCCACTTTTTGTTTAAGAATAATCAAAAAATCATAATCTGAATATTTGTGTGCCTTTCCATAAATGTGGGAGCCGAAAAGCACAACATCTTTAAGATCATCTAAAAACCTGTCTTTTAATAAATGACTTAATTCCTTTAGAATTACATGTTTATTAACTCTCATTGCAATACTATTACCCAAAGATAAATAAACTCAACCAATAAATTACATCAATAGGCCCAAAGCCTGCTACCCTAACAGTTTTAGTGGAGCTATTCTTTCCCCTGCACCTCTCTCGTTTTTTCCACGAAATAAGGTTTAGAGGTACTTTCGATGGCTTTAATGGCGATGTCTTTAACACTTGCTTCGGAAGTAACAGATTTTTGTGAAAGCTCTTTCATAGTGATTTCCATATCTTTGATCTTGCTTCTCAGGGTTTCAATGATCTGTTCTTTCAGTTTCAATTCGCCCTGTGCCTCTTTTTCCCTGAGTTCTTTTTCGAAGCGGAAGGTGGTTTCCAGTTTTTCGGTTACCGCTAAAACTGAAGCATTGACAGCTTTTTCCAGTTCTGCAGGGAAAGCTGTATCACGGGTTCGGAGTTCTTTCAGTTCGGCTTCGGCTTCTTTTATTTTAACTTCACGTTCAGCAAATTCCTTTTCAAAAGCAATTCTCTTATCGGCCAGATCCTTTTCAAGTTTTTGTTTTTTCTCCTCATAAAGATCAGTTTCTTTTTTACGGGTAATTTTAAGGTTATACTGATATTCTTCTTCTGCCCGAACCTTGTTCTTTTTTGCCTCTTCAGACTCCTCCTTGTTTTTTTGTTGCCAGGATTCCTGCTCTCTTTTCCAGCTAGCTTTCTTTTCGGCCATTTCGGTTTCGAAGTGTTCCCTTTCCGATTTCATGTTTTCGTTGAGTTCGGTTTTCCTTGAAGTCATCTCCAGTTCAAACTGCTCTTTCTTTTCCTTTTGGGCCAGCAACATAACTGAAAGCGAATCAGAAACAACCGATAACTGATACAGGTCGTCGAGGTTCTTTTGCTCTACCTTTATGGCTTGTTGCAATTCTTCAAATTTTCTGAATTCAGATACCAGGTTTTCACCCAGCTTGTCGAGAGCCGATGAAAGGTCCACTTTCAGGCCGGCAATGCCTTTAACTATACCCTCGTTACTGAATGATGCGGCTTTTTTTACCAGAGTATCCTGTTTTTGCTGTTCCTGGACTTTTTTGGGTTCTTCGGTTTTTTTGTCGCTAACTTTTTTCAGCATCTCGTCATAAGCAGACAGAATCTCACTCTTTGTATTTTTTAAACTGATTTCAGGTTCCATAATTTATTGATTAAAGTTTTCAGCAATATAATTGATTTTAATGAAACCAGGATTCAGATTTTCTGAAGTTTGTGTTTATCCTTCTTCACCGTGTAAAGCATTTGGAGAATATTGTTTAACATTTGACTGGTATTCATAAGAATTTCATAAAATTTTGTCTCGAAATTTAATAAATTCTTTTTCCAATCGGTTATTGATTTCTACAAAAAGCAATGCATTGAATGCCTGAAAACATTAATAAGTCTTCATCCTGATAACCGGGCCTATCTTTATTATTCTTATCTCAGGTTTTTGTTCAACCCGATTTTCATAAGTTCTTTATCAAAATCCGATTCCATTACCTTATCGATGATTATCCTGTATTTTTCATATTCATTTTCGGCCAGAGCAATTGCAACTTCATGGGATACCTTACCCTGATTTTTAAGTACCTCCTCTTCATTAAACTGCAAAAAAGCATCAAGTTTTTCAACCCAGTCTTTCATGTACATCACGATTCCTTTTTGGGCTTGATTTTCAGCATAATCAAGATACATTGATACTATTCGGTTCAACCCGTTAAGTTCATCATTATTTAAGTAGTTTTTTGCAACAGTGATATCCGATTTGCGAATCTTGCCTTTGGGTCCATACTTCCAATTAGTTAATCCCAAGTTCATTTTTTTACTATCTACCCTCGATGCTATGATCTCAGCTGCAGTTTGTCCGGTGATTGCCCAGTGAAGTTTATTCTGTACAGTAGAAAAAAAGTCATTGGTTATTTGGGTATTAAGATTATAATCTGCACTGCACTGTGAATAGATATCTGTTATTTTTTGATAAAACCTTCTTTCACTTGAACGAATATCGCGAATACGGGCTAACTGCTCCTCAAAAAAGTCTTTCCCGAAAATATTATTTGGGTTTTTAAGGCGTTCATCATCCATAGTAAAACCCTTGATGATGTATTCTTTGAGTCTTTCAGTTGCCCATATTCTGAAATGGGTTGCCTGAATGCTGCTTACCCGGTATCCTACTGAAATAATGGAATCCAGATTGTAAAACTGGGTGGGATAAACTTTACCATCGGCGGCAGTATGTTCCAAAATGGAACATACTGAATCTTCCTGCAACTCACCTGATGCAAAAATATTTTTCAGGTGTTTTGTAACCGCAGGCCGCTGTACTCCAAATAAATCGGCAATTTTCTGTTGGGTAAGCCAGATGGTTTCGTTTTGCAAATATATTTCAACCCTTACTTTACCATCAGGTGTGGTATAAAGTAATACCTCGTGAAAGCCCTTCTCTTCCGGGATATTTTTCTTTCTCATAATTTAATATTCCTTTTTACAAGTTTGTGTCGCACGTTGTGGCACACATTCTGACTTAAAATTAAAGCATTTCAGCAAAACCCCAAGTTAAGAATTTCCTTTAACTCCTTAAGTAATAGTTATGGTTTAAAAAAACTTCTTCTGATAAGAAATGAAAAATGCGCTAAAATCATCATCGAAATCCCACTCGAACTTAATGTCATCGGGGCAATCAAGAAAAGTTTTTCTTTTATGAGGTTGTCTGCAAATCTGGTAATCATAAATTTAACGTATATAACCACAAAATTTACATATAATTATGCGGTTACGTACACAATAATGTGTTTTTATCGAAACTTAGATATTCATCGATCGCTGTTCAGTGAAATATTTTATAGCTTTAAACCAGAAAATTATAATATCAAAAAGACAAAAACATTCAGTTATAATACATGCAGTAACCCCATGAGAAAGAAAAAAATATTACCTGTTTTAGTTGCTGTTATTGTTTTTGCCACATTAATTATGTCAGGCAAAAATAGTGCCGGCATGGTTTCAGACAATAAATACATGGCACTGACTGCGGACAGATATAACGCCGGCAAAAACGATTTGCCGGAAGATGGGGCAAATATATTTCCCACAGTAGAATATGACACTTATTCAAACCCCGATCTGGGAATATCTTTTAGTAAACCATCAAACTGGAACGTGTTCATAGCAGATGGCACGATTTATATTAAACCTTCAATAGATAGCCCGACAGGTATATTTCTGACACCTATTTTAAGGGCTCATATCAAAATGCAGGCCCTGTCGTTTATATGGTTTGTTTATGAAAGGGCGAAAACAGTTTACCCCGACCTTGTTTTGAGCGATAAGAAGGCAAACTCAAATAATACAATGGCTGAGGTGTCGGCCCTCTTTACAAAAAACAATACTCCGGTAACAGGTTTTTACATGGTAAGCATTGATAACGGCAGGGGACTATTTTGCGGGTACGAGGACATTAAAAATAATTTCGATGGCAGTTATGCCGCGCTTAAGCAGGTTTTAAAAACATTAAATGTAGGGCCACAGACATTTTATAACGGCACAAGTAAGGGACAGGTGTATGGAGGAAGCGCTGCCGCGAAAAATAACTTAAGCCCCACGATCGATCCCGATCGTTTTGTTACCAAAGCGTTGTCAGACGGGTCAATGTATATCAGGTGCCCTTCTGACTGGCAGGCTGACGGTGGCAATTATTTTTTCGCGGCACATTCACCTGACGGAAAGATGGGTGTCTTTACTTCGAACGGCCATCAACCACGCACTTTCGATCCGAAAACTTACCTTTTGTCGCAGCTTATGCCTTTTATGAAGTGTTCCAACACAACAATCACCAAGGTCGAGGCAAACAATGATTATATGAAGCTGCTGCAATCGCAGGGCATTCCTTCAAATGCATCAAACTTCTATGGTGAGACGACCACTCTCGAAGGACTTCGTTTAAGCTATGGTATTATGTTGAGCGCATCAAATATGCAGGGATTAGGTGCCGCGGACGGATACGTTACCTCTTATGGCGCGTTTGCAGAGCCCAAACTTTTAGACAGAAATTTTAACGTACTCGTTGCAATGGCACTTTCCATAACAGCCGATAACTCGGTGATAATGGGAAACATGCGCGCTAATCTTGATCGGCTTAACGCGGTGTCAAAGACAATATCGCAAACAAGCGATGTTACCATAAGCATGGTGAGGGGCTCTTCAGCCAATACCGACAGGGTTATTGATAAATATAATTACTACTTATCGGGAGAAGAGGCAAGATATTCCCCGCTTGAAAATAAAATTTATGTAGTGGACTCAAACCTTGCCGCTTATGCCAGTAACCCCAACTACCAAAATGAGATGCTCACCAACGTACCTGACAGCAAATGGAACACTCTTTCGCACGACAGGACTTATGCACCATAAACTTAATGGTTTATCAAAGATTTGTATTCCCTTTTTTCATCCGTACAAAATTATTTTTAATAGGTCGGATGGAGCTCGCATGTTGATTTTGTTCATACCATTTTGATATGCTTATTCTTTATTGAAAGAGTTAATATATAAGTATTTTAACAAGTGAAACTCCCCTCGGCAAGCTGCAGGTCTGAAAACTCAAAACCTTCGCGATCACATGAGTGAAGCAAAACTGATTTTTAGCGAACGTAGATTTTATCAAAAAATAGCCAACATATACAGCCAATGCAGTGCCGACTATAGTGTAGAATCAAGAGGTCAGAATTGTATTCTGACCTCTTGATTCTCAGATGTGATTCCGCCGCGACTCGAACGCGGGACCCACAGCTTAGAAGGCATAAACAATACCCTTTTATCAATTTATAAACTTCTCTAATCATTTTCTAATTATCCTGATATTCAGGCATATTGTTAATAAATACTTTATATTGATTGTTATTCATTTGTATTTAATTACTATCTTTGTATGCAAATGGCGTATGCAAATGGACGCCTAAACTAAATACAGAGACAAATGGAAACCTTAAAAGACAAAGAGGCAACCGCCTACCACGAAGCCGGACATGTTATGGCTTTTATTCTTTCAGGTATTAGATTCCGAGAAGTAACTATAAAACCAAAAAAGGGGAGTTATTCTGGAGCAGTTAAATATAAAACACACATTAGACATGAATTGGCTAATATAGACTTTTTATATCCCGGATTCTTTTATAAATGGTTTAGGTGGGATATCATTCTTGTTGCCGGTTCAATGGCTGAAGCTATATATGGTAATTCAGATTTTGAATCAGGTGGGCATCCTGATATTGTTTTGTTGTTTCGGACTTTCTCCAATCTTTCTAAAGATATGGGAAAGAAATATCTTGACTTCTTAATCGCTTACACAAATGAGGCTTTAATAAACAACTGGACAAAAATAGAAGCTATTGCAAAGGCTTTACTTGAAAAAGAAACACTCTGCTATGATGATGTTACTAATATTGTTTACAAATGAAAAGAGATGATTTTAATGAGGGCAAAAGGAAGGATGATCAATTAAACTTCACCCCTCTTTTTAGTTATTCATTGGAAGGAATCACAGCATCAGTTATTATTGACCTTCGCAGGCCAAAAGACAATAACACCTTCCCGTTGAAGTACCGCGTTACACACAATCGGAGACAGTCTTATTATCCTTGCATGAATATGACTGTAGAGTTATACGATAAACTACATGGTGATGTAAGGAAACGGGAATACGCAAAGCCCAAGAAACAAATTCAGGAGGGTCTTAAACGTATCACAGACACTATTGACGAGCTTGTAAAAGAAGGGACATTCTCCCTTGAGGGTTTAGCTAAACGTTTAAGTAAGGGCACAACTGACAGCATTATGACAGCCTTTGACAATCGAATCCAGGAACTTGATGACGAAGGCAAGGTTGGATCATCAGTATGGTATACAAGTGCCCGTAATAGTATCAAGAAATATACGAGCAAGGATCTGAAATTCTGTGACATTACTCCTGATTTTTTAAAGAAATATCAAGCGTACATGAGAGAAGACGGCAAGGAATTTACCACAATAAGCATAAACATTAGAGCCCTCAGGGCCATAATGAACATCGGACTGAGAGACGGGATAATCACACCTGCGCAATACCCGTTTGAGATTAAAAAGAATGGTAAGTATAAGATTCCGGAAGGTAAAGGACGTAAAATTGCATTATCAGAAGCGCAATTATATGACGTAATTGATTACACATTAATACCAGATGACGAAATATACAGGGATTTATGGTTATTCAGCTTTTATTGCAATGGTGTAAATATTGGCGATATGCTTCGTTTTAAATATGATGATATTAAAGGCAACTACATCGAATGGTATCGCGGAAAAACTATTGACACTGATAAGGAGAAAATAAAAATCCGTGCTCTGATAACAGAAGAAATGCAGGATGTAATTAATAAATATGGGAATAGAGACAAAAAAGGTTATATTTTCCCGTATCTCACAGCCGGACTTTCCCCTCTTCAGGAGAGAATGATCATTCAGAACCTTATCCATACCATTAATAAGAGAATGAAAATGATAGGCAAAGCCCTGGGTTATGGAGATATCACTACTTATTGGGCCAGGCATACATTCGCATCCATTTCAAGACGTAATGATGTTAGCTTATTCGCTATAAGTAAAAGCATGGGTCATAAAAATTTAGCCACTACCGAGATATATTTGGATTCTCTCTCAGATGATGAACTTATTGAAAACGCTGCAAAAATGCCAAGGAGGAAAAGATGAAAAACATAAATGAAAAAATGGCCGGACTGTCAGAGCTAATAGAATTGACAGAATATTTATCAGTAGAAAGAACAGAAGATTCTTTAAGCCACGTTTTAAGTAACGGGGAGGTAATACAATGGGGAGGGGAATATATACCAGTTATAAAGAAAGAAGATTTCAATAAAGTTTTTTATCGACATTGGAAGGTGTATATAGATAAAAATAAATATAGCGACAAACAGACATATATTGAGATTACAATAAAATATCTGAATAGATTACTTGAAAATATTGAGGACTCTCACAAAACGATTAAGGACACTGAGAGCCTCAAATCTGATCTTAACCACACTCATTATCTTCGGTGCAAGGATTATATTTTATTCTTGGAAAAATACAAAGTTGGAAAATCGGACAGCTTGTACGACTATCTTACAACACACAAAGTTATCTACACCACAATAGAGGTATTTAATTTTGTAATGGAGAATAAACACCTTCCAAAAGGTGTAAATAAAATTCAATGCTTAACATCACAGGCGAATGTATTATATATATTTAAGGTACTGGCCAAATTCGAAATACCGGAAATCAATGAATGTTTTCAAAGTGATACCGGCAACCCTTTTCAAAAAGGGTCCATACCAAGCACAAATCGTATAACAGAAATAGAATTTGTAAGTACCTTCTTCCAAGAATAACTTCAATTTTTTTTCAAACAATCTAAAAGCCTGAATTTCAGGCTTTTTTTATTTCCTTCAAATAGTTTTCAAATAGTTTCTATTTGATTATATAATTGATATTCAGTTTATTGCGTTAATATTTCTTTGTATTTTTACAGCGTAATCTTTTAAATAAAGAATATGAGTAATTACAATCCTTTTGAAACAATTGACGCGCGGCTGGCTAATATTGAAAATCTTTTATCAGCGATTTCGCAACCTCAAAGACCTCCCGAACTTCCTGACCGCTGCCAGTTAAGAGACGCTTGTGAAATTACAGGGCTCAGCAAGGCGGCCATTTATAAAATGACCCACGAAAAAACACTGCCCTTTATGAAATTTGGCTCTCGCTTAGTATTCAGTCGGAGACAACTGACTACCTGGCTGGATGAACACACCCTCTCCCCCTCCTCCCCTGAAGACGAACTCAAGGCCAATTTAGTTAGGTCTGCTAAAAAACACCTGAGAAAATGAAAGAGCTAAAAATAGATGAGAGATTCGAAAAGGCAGCCTTCCAACTCCCTAGTTTGGCATTTGGTCAATTGGCAGACTTGATTATAAAGGATGGTATTATCTATAATCCTATCCTAATTTGGAATGATGTAATTATTGACGGTCATCACAGGTACTTTATAGCTAAACGTGAGCAGATACCATTTACAACTAAGGAAATAAACTTTGAATCTGATGATGAAGCAATTCTATGGATTAAGGAAAATGCTGTCAGTCAGAGAAACTTAAACGATTATCAGAAAGTTGAACTACTTAAAGATATTGAGCAACTGAGTAAGGAGATAGGAAGGAAGAAAATGAGTCGGTCTGTCCAAATGGACAAACCTTTCTCCACCAGGGAAGAACTACAAAAGAAATCCGGTCTATCATCTGGCACTATTGCAAGGGCAAAGGTTATAGATAAGAAAGCATCTGAGGAGATTAAGGAGAAACTCCGTAAAGGAGAAACAACAATAGGTAAAGTATATAATGAACTGAGATCACAGGAACAGGGTCAGATTAATTCCCTTGGTGCTATCAGAGTAATTGCCGAGAACTATAAACGAGAACAAGATCCCGATGTTAAGAAACTTGAAGAATGTATCACACTCGTAAAACGAGTAGAAATGCATTTTGATTCAGAGCCATTAGTGAAGGAATTTCAATGTTTTTTAATTGACCTTATAGACCTGATGCAAGGGAAACTAATAATGTATCAGACAGGATTGAAGGATCAATATCCTGGCATTAAAAAGACTCCATTATCAACTGTAAAGGATAAAATAACCACTGACATTGAATTTGAGGAGTTGGGAGAGAAAACGACCTCACAGGATGCGATAGGATTAATGATCTATAAGGAGGCGATAGTATGATACCCCCCATAAACGGCCTAAAGGTACTCAGAGAGCTGGCTATCACTCACAGCCGGAACAGACACCCGAATCTACCAGAGGCGGCACGATGTACAAAGTCATATAACGACCGCACTGCAAACGGATTGACTAAATGCATTATTGATTTTCTGAATTTTTCAGGTCATCAGGCTGAGCGGATCAACTGCACCGGCAAAATGATTGATAATACCAAAATCATTACAGATGTTCTGGGTGACAGGAGATCCATAGGCTCAGTTAAGTGGCTTCCTACCAGTGGCCAACGTGGGACGGCGGACATATCGAGCACGATTAAAAATAAAGACGGTATTGGTATCTCTGTAAAGTTTGAGGTGAAAATTAAAAAAGATGTACAATCTTCTTTTCAAAAGGCATACCAGGCAGATATCGAACGAGCCGGGGGTCGATATTTTTTATGTCACAACTTCGATGAATTCCTTACCTATTATAACTCTATCAATGGAAAATAGAAAACTACTCGCTATCGGTGACGAGATTGAAATAACCGACAATGAAAGTAAGGAAGTAAAGAAGAAACTTCAATACCTGATAAAAAAACTATATCAGGAGTGCAGTAACATTAATGAGTGTGGTGATAAAGCTACTTTGATAGTTATGTCTGAACCTCAATTCAGGGGTGTATTGACGTCAATAGTCAGTCAGGCAGTAGCCGAAGCAGTGGTAAGAGTAATGATATTAAACAACATCAAATAATTATAGTATCCACAATTAAAATTAAACAAAATGACAAACAACAACAATGACTACAGCGGAATTGAAATTCACGCAGAAAACGCAAGTAACTACCTACCCGCACCCGCAGGTACGCACATCGCACGGTGTGTTACATTCATCCAACTTGGTACCCAGAAACAGGAGTTTCAAGGTATCCC
The DNA here is from genome assembly GCA_037127735.1 of Bacteroidota bacterium. GTDB lineage: Bacteria > Bacteroidota > Bacteroidia > Bacteroidales > VadinHA17 > LD21. The sequence goes on along the minus strand of JBAXXU010000038.1, from coordinate 7,044 downwards.
GGGCAAAGACAGAAAGAAGATTGTCCTGGGCTTTGAGCTACCAGAAGAGCTGCATGTTTTTAATCCTGAAAAGGGAGAACAGCCTTTTTACATTCAGAACACCTACAGCTTGGTACTCGGTGAGAAAAGTAACTTCAAGATTCACTTTGAATCTTGGACAAAAGGGAAAATTAATAGTGAATTTAACCCACTCTCAATGCTTGGCCAACCGTGTCAGATTACGATTCAGCATAATCCCAGCACCAAAGACCCTACCAGGATGAACGCAAAGGTCACCAGCTTATCAGCGTTAACTAAAACGCAGGTGTGCCCTCCACAGATATCGCCTTATAAGGTATTGTTATTCCAGCGTTGGAATCAGGAGGTATTTGATTCGCTATCCGATTGGATGCAAAAAACTATCGAGGCTTCACCAGAATATAAAGCACTTGCGGTTACCGGAAACAATGAGGGGCAGTATGTCAAGAAAACTACCCCCGCACAGTCAACTATCAGAATGCAACCTGAAATTGATCCGCTGCCTTTTGATAACGAAGACCCAAAATTTTAGTATTAACCCGGGATGCTGGCTGAAACCGGCATCCTATTTTTTACAAAGATGAATAAATTTTCAGTATTTGCAAGTGATAAAGGAATTTCCCAGACAATACCGACTGATACATTAGACATAAAACAATGTGCTGAATCTATCCGTACTTTAAAATACCTTATCGAAAAAACCACCGACTTAAGAAGTATAACAGACATTGACGCACAGCAGGAATTCAAGAAGACACTCCCGTATGTAACATTTAGCGGCACTTTCTCTAAACGTGCCAATGATAAGCTTATAAGTCATTCAGGATATATTTGTATTGACCTGGACAAACTGAAAGACACTACGATAATTGCCAAACAGGTACAGGAATATTACACACCTGCACTGATGTTTGTTTCTCCTTCCGGCAATGGCCTGAAAGTAGTTTTTGCAATAGATATTAATGAAGCTACACACTTGCAATACTTCACAGCTCTTGAAACTTTCTTCAAGGTGCAATTCTCTTTACCTATTGACAAAGCATGTAAAGATGTTAGCCGTGCCTGTTTTCTGTGTCATGATCCTGATGTTTTCTTCTCTGATACACCTGATATATTAGATAGTGAGTTTATTTCCAAAGGAGAGAAAACTATTCCAATAGATGAAACACTCACCTATGATGATGCAAAGAAATGGACCGAGACAAAGGAATCATTTATTAACGGTAACCGGAATCAATTTATTTTCACACTGGCCGATTGTTGCAACAGATATCAGATTCCTGAGCAGGAGGCTTTATCTAAAATTATCAGTGACTTCGCTATCGGTGACTTCACAGCGGAAGAAATCACCACTACAGTAGAAAGTCGCTATAAGCTTCACCCGGACTGGCATGGTATAGCAAAGACGAATTCTCCACCAGTAGGTAAGAATCCTTATATCCGTGTCGGAGTTGATTACTTCAAAGTGATAAATAAAAAAGATCGTTATGGCATTGAACGCCGCGAACTCAAGAGATGGACAAAGGACGCTCTGATAACAGATTTTAAGAGGGGATATCTTAAAACCATTCCTAAGTATGATGATTTTGTCCAGGTGCCGGATAATCAGAATTACCAGGGAGTTATAAATAACTGTTATAATATGTACGCTCCTTTCTGTCACACTCCCGCACCTGGTGAATGGGCATGGACAAAAATTCTATTAGAGCAGGTGTTTGGTGAACAATATGGATTAGGCCTTCGTTACATGCAAATCCTTTATTGTTACCCAAAAAGACCGGCACCGATATTAGCGTTGGTATCTAGTAAACAGAAGACTGGAAAAACAACCTTTGTTAATTGGATAAGCATGTTATTTGGTTCCAATTCAGCTCAAATTAATGCAGGTGACTTTCAAAGCATGTTTAATGGCCAATATGCCACAAAAAACATAGTGATGATAGAAGAATCAATGTTCGATAAGAAGATTACCATAGAACGACTGAAAGCTATTGCAACGGCAAAACAACTATCTGTTAACCGTAAAAATATAGACCAATTCAACCTGGATTACTTCGGAAAAATAATACTAACAAGTAACTATGAAGATAAGTTTGCTCAAGTCAGTTCTGAAGAGACCAGATTCTTTGTCCGTAAGCTGGAAGAGCCCAAACACAAAAGGAATACTATCGAAAGTGATCTTCTGACAGAAATACCTGCTTTCCTTGATTATCTAGCAACACTTCCTCCCGTCTCTGATGAAGTTGATCGTAGTGGCTTTACTTCAGAAGAGCTCAGAAATGAATTCCTTGACGCTGTTAAAGAAGAGAGTAAGCACGAGACTTCTAAAGAACTCAAAATAATGTTCGCTGAGTACTTTGACAACCATGAGAATATTACAGGGTTTTATGCTTCAGCTACTGATATAAAAACCAAATTCTTTGTTTATGATAACCGGACAGGTATAGCTTGGTTGCTCAGAGTATTAAAAGATGACTTCGGGCTTAATCCTGGTAAACTTCAAAAATATATCCCCTTTGGAGATCCTACTGGAGTGTATAAAGCTGGAAGACCATATTGTTTTAATCGTAACAACTTCACTAAAGATAAAATCGATGAAATCCCCTTTTAAGGTAACACTTTCAAAAAATGGTAACACTTTTAAAATGTGTTACGCTGTAACCCCTTGTAAATCAACACTTGTAACAAAAGTAACAGGTAACAGTATATTTTCAATCTCTCCTACACACACTATTATACTACCCTACACACTACTATATACATATATTATAAATATATATAAAAAGTGTTACAAGTGTTACTATTACCTACATCCAATTGAATACCAGATAATTGAAAGAGGTAACAAAAAATTAAATCTGTTACAAATGCGTTACATCTGTTACAACACTGATGAATTATAGACGAAATAGACTACCAGACGCACAGCCGGAGATGAAAATAAAAAATAAAATATCTATAACGCACATAATCAGGCACATACTTAAAATGCAACAGCTTTACAAGCTGTGTGCAGTTGTTATATAATGAGCTGAATAATAACTATATTGATAGCTTTTAAAACGAATTAAAACATACTATTTGCATACATTAACGAAAAATAACTTAATTTTGTACTATTATGGAAACACGAAAAGAGCCTTACCGTCCGGCACCCAATGGACTGAAAAGTCAAACGGTTAATCTGCGAACTTCGCAGGATGAGAATGAGATATTAAGGCTGGCTGCGGAAAAACTATCTCAGCAAACCGGCCAAAAGGAAAACATTAGCAAGACCATTATTGAGGCAGTGAAACAATTTAAGGATGCGGAACCTTATTTTGTTAACGAAGTACTATTTAAATCTATTTGTGAGCTTCATTCTGAAGCGCTGCCGTTGTTTCAAAGAATAACAGCAGGTCATGCCACGCTTGAGATTGGTGAATTAAAAGCAAATGTTTTGAAACAAATTTTTAATAGGAATTTTGCTGACATTGAGAAATCCGTTAATGCAGATATTGACGAAAATGTTAAAAATTCACACCTCACCAATAAAATATTCATTTCTAATTTGCGCAAGGATGCTGAAGAGCCTTTTGGTATGTTTTTGCCACGTACGCGAATAGCTTTACAAGAGATAGCAGCTCTCTCAAGTAAATATACCGGCATTGAGATTGACATAGATACATATTCTATTAAGGATGGAGTTGTCAGCTTCACTGATAACGACAAGGCACGAATAAAAGAAAAATATTGCACTATTTACATTGATTCTGATTCAAAAAGGAACTTTCTAAAATTGGCTGAAGAAACTCTTTTGAAGCTTCAGGCCTTGAAAGCAATACTTCTTAAAAATGGTATTAATAACCTATTCGGGCATGAAAATTTATTCAGCGAAATTGATACTGAAGGCATTATTTTGAACAAATCAATAATGAAATTTATAACTAAATAATTTACTATCATGGCAAAAGAAGATGACGATTTCGAAGGGTTTTTAAATGAGAAGTTCCCAGAGCAACCAGATACCGGGCTTGACTATTCGAACCCGATGAGTGCAGCCGAACAAATCAGGGCTTTAAAAGCAGCAGCAGCGAAAAAAAATATCGGTGTGGCGGAGACGATCAGAAGATTAAAGTCAGGCAGAAAAGCTTTTGATTAACATGGAAGAAGAAATTGAAGAAGTAGACAATCCTGCTCAGGAAATTGACAGGACTGTCAGTGAGGATCTACAAAGCTATCTGTCCGATAAGTTTGATGTTCTGCCAATGCCGGGACGGAATGAGAGAAAGCAAACAGTGTCGCAAATGATTGCAGACTTAAAAAACAGATAGTAATGCCAGGAGGTAAGAATAATATTAATGGCCGAGATGGTAAGCTCTTTGTTAAGGGTGACGCCAGGCTCAACAGGTTAGGCAGGCCAAAGAAGATGAATCTTGAGGGATTACTGAGAAAAGTATTAATGGGGAGAGTGAATAACCAGGCAGCACTAAAGGGCATCTTAATTAAGTTGCGTGATCAGGCACTTGCAGGTGATATCAGGGCAGCGGAGTTATTACTAGACAGAGCGTTTGGTAAGGCTAAGCAGGTTATCGATTCATCGACTCCTTTTCAGATTACAGGAATAACTTACATTCAACAGAATAATGGAAATTATAATAAAGCCGACCCAGAAGCAACACGAAGCATGGGAAGCATTGAAGACACACACTAATGTATTCTTTGGTGGTGGAGCTGGTGGTGGTAAAAGCTGGTGGCTCTGTGAGACTCGCTTAGTCAACTGCTATCTATATCCCGGTTATAAGAGTTTTATCGCCAGGGAGGAGTTAAAGAGGCTTATGGCATCGACTTACTTAACTTGGTGCAAGGTGTGCCAGTATCATAACATACCAAAGGATGAATGGACTTTGAACGGACAGTATTCATTCATTGAGTTTAAAAATGGCTCCCGGATTGATCTTCTGGATGTTAAATTCCTGCCTTCAGATCCGTTTTATGAGCGGTTTGGCTCACTTGAATACAGTGACGGAAGTATTGATGAGTGTGGTGAGATAAATTTCTTGGCCTATGATGTACTAAAGACTCGTATAGGCCGGCACCTCAATAAAGAACTAGGCATAAAGCCTACAATGGCTCTGACAGCGAACCCTAAAAAGAACTGGTTATATAACGTGTTTTATGAACCGTGGAAAAATGGCACTCTCCCGGATAATGTGAAATTCATTCAGGCTCTTTACGGTGACAATCCATATACTTGTGAGGAATACGAAGTACAACTTCAAAGTATAAGCGATAAGAGCACTAAGGAGAGGTTAATGCTGGGTAGTTGGGATTATGAAGACAATCCAAACGTCCTGATATCCTTTACAACTATCATTGATATGTTTTCTAATGACTTTATTAAGGGAGGCAAAAAGAAAATTGTGGCTGATATTGCGAGGTATGGATCAGACCGGGCAATTATAACTGTTTGGGATGGGTTGATACTTATTGACTATGTGGCGTTCAATATTTCATCCATGGTTGAGATTCAGAACGCCATAAATGCCTTACGGATGAAATACCAGGTACCCGTCTCTGAGATAATTGTGGATGAAGATGGTATTGGTGGAGGTGTGGTTGACAATCTTAAATGTAAAGGATTCCTGAACAACGGCAGACCTACAAATCCGAACTATATGAACCTTAAGGCTGAGTGTGGGTATAAACTGGCTGAACTAGCGAGCAAAATATACATTAAGGCAGAACTACCTGAGAAGGAGAAAGAGATGATTATTCTTGAACTCGGTATGTTAAGAACGTTTGATGCTGATAAGGACGGTAAGCTCAGGATAATGCCAAAAGAGAAGATAAAGGAATATATAGGCAGGTCACCGGACTGGCTGGACTGCTTCATAATGCGGATGTACTTTGAGACTCATATAAAAAAATATGACCCGAATAGACTTCAAAGTTTAATTGGCCGCATTTAGGAATGTAATTATGGCAAAGAAATATTTTCCGACATTGAATTTAAGGCATAGCGATTATGAAGTTGAATCCCGGGAACCAGGCGAACGGATTCGCTCGGTCGGCGTTGTGAAAATTGATAGGTCAGTTTTTAAGAAGTCGAAAAAAGAAAAGGAATTATTAAAGTTGGCAAAATTGCAATATAAAGTGGATTTACTTAATGGAGAATAAATATTTGCATGATAAAAATATCCGGGGTGCTTAAATCTCTCCCCGGCCAGTCCATATTTAGTTAACCAGACTATTGGATTGGAAAATCCGGGATGTTTAAACGTCATTCCGGGAATAATGTTCTGTAATTGGCGGCAGATGGGATAACTTCTTTCTGCCGCTTTTTTATTGTGGACTGACACAATTTAGAGGGATGACGTTTTTTGTTAACCTAAATTCTACTAGCTATTACTTTTTTGTCAACTCCTTTTTTCCAAGGTGGTATTGTATGTAATGTTTTTTTTACTACTTCCATTGATTCATTAACTGTAAATTTTTGTTTTTCAGTCTGAATGAATGTTTTTTTAGTTTTTGGATCAATTGTTACTGAAACAATTTTATCGGAGTTAATAATAATATCATCCCCGTCTGATTTAAATACAATGAATCCCATACTATTCAATTTTAAATTAAGAATTACTCATTAGTCTTCAATAGCATTGTAAAATTAAACCTTATTTCTTCCAGATGCAAAAAAGATTTATTTATTAACAGTATTGATTCAGAGTATAGTATCTGTTATGCCAATATGTAAATAGTATGCAAATGAGTAAATAAAAAAGGAGTTAAACTGTTGTAACTCCCTGATTCTCTTTGTGATTCCGGTGCGACTCGAACGCACGACCCACAGCTTAGAAGGCTGTTGCTCTATCCAACTGAGCTACGGAACCTTTTACAGGCTGCAAAATTAATTTTTTTTTCAATACCTGCAACCTGAATTTGCATTTGTACTATTTATAAGAGTGACTAGAGTGACTAGAGTGACTAGTGTTATGTCAACGGTCATATGACGGATAAAGTCTTTTTAGTTTGATTCGGGCTTTCTCT
>JBAXXU010000037.1:0-33885 GCA_037127735.1 Bacteroidota bacterium | reverse complement strand
GTACGGTTCTTAGGAGGGAAAGGCGGGGTAACCCGCCCGACCTATCCGACGTGCGGCTAAGTTAGCACTACACCGGGACTTCCGACGCACAAGCAAGAGTTTTGCAGCCCTTCCCTGCAACCGTCCCGTCGCTGCAAAACACATGCTTCTTTGCCTGCCCGTACTCCGTCCTGCCTGTTTACCTGGACTTTGCCATCTTGCCAACTTTCATCATGACATGACAACTCCTGCCCATCTAACGAGACTTTGCCACCTTGATACTTAATCATAACACGACAATTCTTGCCATTCTGCACAGGCAATCAAAATGTAACTCATTTCAGATTGCACTGACAAGCACAGTTATTCTGCCTTATTTGGGTACTTTTTATCTCTTTATCTGGCAATCGGTTTAAGTTCAGATTATTTAGAACAAATTTAAATTACACCCTAGCAAAGAAATAGTTTAATTTTCCATGTCACAAAATGGCATAATCCGACATGTAACAGTGTAGGTAATCTTGTATGCCAGGGATTTTTATCTGAAAACAAATTATTATATCCACCATAAGCTAACTCAACTTTCATTTATTATACTTCTTAGTAACTAGATAAATATTTTTCCTATAAAACACAGATAAATTCCAATAAGAATAACTCTTTAAATGTAATCTAATCGACTATGTTTCAGTAATAAAGGTTTATCTTCTTTTCCATGGTGATTCTATTTCACTGTTTCTGTAATTTCAATAAGAAGTAATTGACCAACCATAATATTTTACCAATGACCCTAACTCCAATATCAACAGTCCATTTAATATTACTATTGGTGTTTTTCTCTACATCCTGTATCGCTAAGAAAGACAAACCAAAAATTGATGATGAAATAGTTTTGAAAATGGGATCGTTTGAGCTTACCAGATATGAATATGAGAAGAATGCAAAAAAGGAAGTCGCAAATCAAAGGTATAAAAACGTTGAAGAATGGTCAAATGATTATATCATCAATTCCTATTTTTTAGCAGATGCATACTATAGAAAATATGACACAATTTCAGCCATCTATAAAAAAGTAAATTATGCCTCAATCTCAATGCTTTGTCAGTATAAAGGATACTTGTGGGATAAATTAGAGGAACCAAAACTTGTTTTTTTAGAAAAGGAAATCAAAAGAATTTATAGGAAGCAAAACAAACTTTTTGATTTGGAATATTTCCTGTTTCCTGATATAAGAACATTCAATATGATTCTACATAAAGATACATGTATTCAAACAGAAACCGATTTTAATAAGGTTAGAGATAATTGTCATACAAATTCAGTTAAATATTTAAACCGGGAACTCGTTTACCCTTTTTATGAACTTGAACCTGTTAAGGACCAAATTTATACATTAAAGCAAGGTAGCGTAATTAGAATCCCCTTAAAAAACGGGAAGATACTTTTAGCACATCTTAAGAGTATTAAAAAAATAAACCAAAAGAGATTTAAAGAAGAAAAAGATAATATTTATGCAAATCTCAAACATCTAAGGGAAGGACAAATTATTGAGGATAAGCAATATATAATATTTAATAAAGCAAATATTGTTATAGATAAGCAAGTGGTAGAAATGGTATTAAGAAAACTTAAAAACGATCTTCCTTTGAAGGCTTCTAAAACATTTCTTGCAGATACTGTTTTGAAATATTTATTCAACACAAAACCAAATACGCTTTTAGTAGAAGATTTTCTTGATTACTACTATAACAATCCATTTATGTTAGTTATTGATGATATAGAATCCTTAAATAACGTACTAAGAGCTTTTGTGGAGGAAAAGTATTTATATGAAGAAAGTGTTAATTTAGACATTACAAAGGAGAGAAAATTCATTCTATATCAGAGAGATTACATGAATCGTCTTATCCTGAATACTTATTATCAAAATAACTTTGGTGTTATAAAGGTTTCTATCAAAGAAATGAACGATTATTATAACGCAAATAAACAAAGTTTGTCTCAATGTAAAATGTGTTATGTTTCAGTATTTAACTTTAAGGATAGAAATTCAGCATATTTTAACTTAAACCTAATAAACAAAATAATATCTCAGAATGGGATAAAAAACCCTTCTGATTCTTCTATGATAGGGTTACTGTCCTATCGTCTTAATGATATAATTGAATCCAAAAATAAAAAGTATCCTGCAACGATTATCCGAAACATATTTAATTCTAAAATGAATACTCCTATAGGGCCCCTTGAATTAGACAACCAAACAATTATATTAATTAAAACAAAAGAAGAAGGTCAAGAAATTCCACCTTTTGATCTTGCCAAAGAAAGAATAGAAAAAGAACTCATAAGAGAAAAGCTGGAGATATTGAAAGATAAAAAAATTAGTGAACTAATAAGTAAGCACCCCATCATAATAAACAAAATACAAAAAAAATAGGAGAGGCCAAATATTTAGAACATTATTAACTAATACAAAGAAATTATGAAAAAATTATTAATTATTCTTGCAATAGTAGCTATTGCATCAACGAAAAGTTTTGCTTATACACATTATGGATTTGTAGAATCTCCTGAAAACGGCTACCAAAATGCAAAAACATATAGTATATATCCTGGATACTACGGAGTGCCCTATATTTCATATGTCTTATATGTTTATCATGGTGGTGCATATATAGGTACAGAGAGTGGAACTGATCAAATTAGTAGTTCTACAGGAGAAATTACTAAATATGGAAGTTTTAATGGATACTTTTCTTATGTATATATGAGCGCATGTAATTTAGGCGAAGGAGGATATGCCCATGTTATTGCCAATTGGTAATAAGTTTTAATGTAATGCAAGTCTTCTCCTATTTTTTATGTATTTGATAATCTGTTATAAATCAATAATTATAGTTGAGATAAAAAATTATCAAATGAAAATAACCTTATTCAGATACGTAATAAAGTTTCTATATAGCAAAGTGACTTTATTTTTGTAGAAAGGCGAATAAAGATGTAGCTTTCAATTGTCTTTTCATAAAATCATTTCATAAATGTGGAAATTACAGTAATTAATTTACGCAAGTGTTTAAAAGATTATTTATAAGAACATTCTCTGCAGTAATATTTTTTATTTTTTTCATTCGATTGGGAGTATCGCAAACTGTCAGAGATACATCCTATTTAACAATTGACCGATTGACGGATCAACTAAAGCTTAAATACCATGTGCAATTCTATTATAAGCCATCTTGGTTTGATAAATTAACTTTTAAGACATCTATTCTGGCTTTATCATTTGATCAGACTTTGAATAGAATTGAAACCCTTTCAGATTTATCTGTTATTAAACTTGATTCAATACTTTACATATTTATTCCTGTAAAGCCTGAGGTAAAACCTCAGGCACAGCCAGAGAAATCAGATATCATAATAATTGGCAATCCAAACGATTACGGAAAATATTCAAAAGCAATTTTTCATGGAAAAATTTTTGATGGTAAAGATGGAAAGCCATTAGCAGGCGCATCGGTCTTTATTGATAAGTTGAATGTTGGTGTAACCACAGATAAAAAAGGAGAATATCGTCTTCAGGCTCCCATTGGAAACTACAGTATCAGATCTTCTTTTATAGGCTATGATGATAATTTGCAGAAAATAAGACTTGTAAGCGATGGTTCACTCAACCTTGAATTGCTGGAAAAATCAGTGAAACTTGGTGAGGTTGTGATATATTCCGAACGTCCTGAACTAAATGTTACCGGAACGCAAATGAGCATCGTCAAGCTTGATGTAAAAGCAATTAAGGAGCTTCCGGTCTCACTTGGAGGAACAGATATTATTAAAAGCATCACACTGATGCCCGGAGTTCAGACAGTAGGAGAATTTGGTACTGGATTTAACGTCCGTGGCGGAGGATCCGATCAGAATCTTATATTGATTGAAGATGTGCCATTATTCAACCTGTCTCACCTTTTTGGACTTATTTCAGTTGTCAATTCTGATGGCATCTTAAATGTCACATTATTAAAAGCAGGGATTTCGGCAAAATATGGCGAACGTACATCATCTGTAATGGACATAAGGATGGGGGCCGGTAATCCCGACAAAACAACTGTGAAAGCCGGAATTGGCATAATTAACAGTACTTTATATCTTGAAACTCCACTTATGGAAAAAAGAATTAATCTTGTGATGGGTGTCAGGAGTTCGTATTCCAACTGGCTTCTTCATTCAATCCCGGATATTGATTTAATGAACAGTTCGGCGCATTTTTATGATGCCAATGCGTTGCTCACTTTTAATTTAAATCCTGATAATAAGATCATCCTCTTTGGCTATTTAAGCAATGACTGGTTCGCTTTTGGTAAAAACACCTATTACAAGTACAGTAACCTCCTTGGTTCCATAAGGTGGAAACATTCATTTAGCGAAAACATCTACTTCAATCTGGTCGCAGGCATTAGCAATTACCGTTACCAGGTATCTGAATCAGACACTACGCGATCGTGGGAAGCGTATAAAATAAATTCTGCATTGGTTTATAAAAACATCAAGTGGAATTTAACCTGGCACCCAAATGATAATCATTCAATTGAGCTGGGTATAAACTCTTCCCTCTATAACATTCAGCCCAGTGAATTAAACGGGATCTTCAAAGAATCTGTAATTCAACCGCTGAAAATGATGCCTGAGAAGGCTCTTGAAAGCGCACTCTATATAACAAACAATATTAAACTGTCTTCAAAGTTCGGTCTGGATTTGGGTATACGTTATTCATTGTATTCGTATCTGGGGCCAAATAAATTATATGTATACCAACCCGATGTATCAAGAACACCTCAAAGTATTATCGATTCACTTACTTATAGCAATAACAAACCTATTTGCCGGTATTCAGGTGTTGAACCACGTATTTCTGTCCGATATACTATTTCACCAGCCAGTTCTGTAAAACTGAGCTATAACAGGATACATCAGTATATTAACCTTATTTCAAATACCGCTGTGATGTCGCCTACTGACGTCTGGAAGCTTAGTTCTCCTAATCTCAAACCATTAACCTGCGACCATTTTGCACTAGGCTATTTCAGAAATTTCAAAAACAATACCTACGAAACATCAATAGAATTATACTATAAAAGTATTAAGAATGGTATTGATTATAAAAACGGTGCCACAATTCTTCTTAATCCTTATCTTGAAGCAGATCTGACCAACGTACATGGAACTAATTATGGAGTTGAGTTATATGTAAAGAAAAACACTGGCAGACTCACAGGCTGGGCCAGTTATACCTTTTCACGTTCACTTCAAAGGACGAACGCATCTTTCGATGCAGATAAAATTAATAATAACCAATTCTTTCCATCGAACTTCGACAGACCAAACAACCTTGTTCTGAATGCAAACTATCATATTTCAAAACGGTGGCGGTTCAGTGGCATATTTTCCTACAGCACGGGTCGGCCGGTTACATTGCCCGAATTGAAATTTGGGTACCAGGGTTTTAGGTTGCTTTATTACTCAGACAGAAACAAATACAGATTACCAGACTATCACAGGCTTGATGTTTCAATTACCCTAGATGAATCACTGAAAATAAAGAAGAAATGGAAAGGAAGCTGGACATTTTCAGTTATTAATCTTTATGGAAGAAAGAATGCCTATTCGGTATTCTATAAAAAGGAAGGTCACCTTGTTTCATACGATTTCAGACAATATGATACTTATATGTTGTACATTATAGGACGTCCGCTTCCAACTCTGACTTACAATATTATTTTTTAGCATGAAGCAGGTATATATTATATGTACTATGGCGATCGTTCTTACGACATCATGTTATAAAGTTTATGAACCTAGAATTGATAAGGGTCAGAATGTACTGGTTGTGAATGGGATGATAACAAATAAGACAGAAGCCTATCATATTATTCTCTCAATTGCCGATCCATATAATTCATCGGCAACTCCTGAACCTTCCGGAGGGTCAAGCATCTATGTTACAGATGACCTCGGAAACCAGTACCCTTTTCAGGAAGTTACTAAAGGAGATTATGCTTCTGATTCTATACTGTTCACAGGTCAGCAAGGACAAAAATACCGACTACATATCATTACACCTGACGGAACCGAATATGAATCAGCTACCCAGCGGTTGTTTCCTGAAGTAAGTTCTGGTTATGTTTATACTGAGTTTGATACTCAAATTGCACTTGATAAAAACACAGGACTGAAGACAATTACACATGGTGCGGATATATTCGCTGATATACCGAATGTTTCTGACACTATCCCTCAATTCAGGTTTACTTCAAACCTGGTAAAGCAATATTATTATAACCTAAGCTTGCTGATAAGTTGGGACATCCTGCTCTCCTTCAACTATTATTGCTGGTTGACAGAGAATTCAAATCCAAATATTAATCTTACTGGTGTGGATTATTCTAGAAATTCATCCTCCATTAATAGACATTCAATCTGTTTTCTTGACAATAATTTTACAGTCCATGCTCCCCGCTATGATCTTAAGCTAAATATGGATGATACAACTGACATTAAAAATGAAACTGGGTATCGTGATTATAATATTCATCACCGCATCCTGTATTTAAATCAATACACCCTTAATCACGATACATATCTGTATTATAAGAGCATCGATGCACAGATGCAATCGGAAGGCAAACTTTTTGATCCTATGGCTGCCCAGTTGACTGGAAATATTAAATGTATTTCTGACCCTGGTAAAATAGCACTCGGTTTTTTCGAAGCTTCGTCTGTTAATTATTCTGCTTATATTGTTGATTTTAGGAACCTGTCAAATTCCCAGCCTACACTGATAGAAATACCATATATATTGCCCCCTGAGCTTGTTGGCTGCGTAATAAACAGATTAGGAAGTCCACATCAGGATCATAATATTCCCAGTTTTTGGGTTTTTTAATAAACGTATATGAAAATCTTTCTACATATCATTCTGATTTTAATCCTGGATTACTCACAGACCCTTGCACAGGATAAGATTGAATTATGGAAGCCAGAAAGAGTTTACCTACAATCTGACAAAGAAATATATATCGCCGGCGATAATATATTTTATTCGATTTATATATATGGAAATCAAGATCTCATAAGCAGGTTTGTTTACCTGGTCTTGCGGGATCGTAATAATGTTGCAATAGCCAGAGAACGAGTTGATCTTAAGAATCAGATGGCATACGGGAACATTTTTCTTCCGGATACACTCCCTACAAATGTTTATCAGCTGGTTTGTTATTCAAATTTTATGAGAAATAAGGGAGAAGATTCCTTTTTCACAAAAGAAATTTTAGTTGCAAACAGGTTCGATAAAAATCCTGAGCTTACTGACAGTATAAACGATTCCTATCAATCTTCGGCGGTGTCTTCAGATTATCGTGACAGTATTTCTGGAAATGTAAACCTGGTTATCCATTTGGACAAAAAGGTTTATAAACCAAGAGAGAAAGTAAAGTTTTCACTAGAAGCCAAAAACATAGACGGAGACTCAATTAATATGATTTCGGTTTCTGTACGGGAAATTGTCCCGGGCATACTACCTGTCCAATCTATCTCAGACTATGTTAAAAGGGACACTGAACATGATATTTACGCAGTGTCTGGTAGGAATCATTACTATTTTCATCGGGAAATTAATGAATCAGTAATTGAAGGAAGAGTTTTAATTTCAAAATCAGACAATCAATCAGGTTTGGGCCAAAAAGATATTGAAAAAGAATCCAATAACTATACAATACTCGTTTCCACACCCGATTCTGTTGCAAACCTGCAGTATACAAGAGCTGATTCATCTGGTGTTTTTTGCATTTTCCTCAATCATTATTATGAGGGTAAAGAATTGATATTAAGACTAAAGGAGAATTCACATGCAAGTCTCGAAATTGATGATAAATTTAAATTGACTAAACCGTTTATACCATCAGTGTTTGTCAATAATCAGGCCGTAAGATCATATCTGGTCAAAACCTTGAAAATAGCAGAAGTCCAAAGATATTATAATGAAAAAGAGGAATTAATTTTAATTAAATCTGATAATCACGAAACATCAATACCAAGAGTTTATTACAAACCTTATTTAAGGGTTTTTCCAAGCGATTATCTGCCCCTGCCCAATTTTACTGAGATTTCCAGAGAATTACTTCCTGCTTCTCGCATCAGAAAAATCGATGACCATTACACACTAAATTTTATTGATTTCCGAAACAAAGATATTCCCTATCTAGAGCCGGTAATATTCCTTGATGGAGTACTTATAGATGATGTAGATCAGATTATTAACCTTGGCACCAATCAGCTTAAACATGCAGATATTCTTCCTGTGATAAGATACTATGGAGAAATGTCGCTTCCCGGAATTCTGTCTATAATAAGCAAAAAAATGGAGATAAATAATATACAATTTAAAACTTCTATGGTAAAGTTCCAAGCTCTGTCGAGCCAAAGCTATACTGTTCCAAATAAGTATGCACCGGTCGAACTAAATAACCATATACCTGATGTCAGACAGTCACTTTTGTGGGATCCTTTGGTTTCATTGCATAATAAAGAAAAAAAACAAATTGAATGCTATACTTCCGACTTAAACGGGATTTTTGAAATAAGCATCCAGGGAATAACCTCACAAGGTATGCCAGTTAATGGTTTGGAGATTTTTACCGTCAATTCGAAGTAAAAGATAATAAATGAAAACAAAAATATACTTTTATTCAACCATCCTTATAATAGGTATTCAGAGTTTGAATGGTCAGAATAACATCTCAACTATCGACTCCGACCAGACATATTGTATACAATGTCTTACAGGTGAACTTTTTGCACCTGATAAGGCTACCGATCCAACAACTTGGTTTAATACCGAATGGCTTTCAGGTGACATTTATCTGTCAAATGGGGAAATTGTGAGGAATAAGCTTATAAGATACAACGGATCACTCGATGAGCTTTTCTGGTTGGAACCAAAATCAGGAAAAGTCGTTAAACTCGACAAAGAAGCAATTGTTAAATTCCATCTTTTGAATTTTAATGAGTATACTTCTGTTTATTTTAAAAGATTAAAACTAAAATTTGATGTTCTTACTGACTCGAGTGAAGTATTTGTACAAGAAATATACAATGGAAAACTATCACTATATATTTTACACACTTTTTATGTTCAACGAAGAGAAATCTTAGCAAAGAATAATGTTTATTTTGAGAAAGAAATTTATGTTGAGAAACCTGTTTATTTTTTAAATTTTAAAAATAAGAAAACTGTTACTCTTAAGAGTTTGAATTGTAAAAACCTTTATGCATTTATTCCTGACAAAAAAGAGCAGATTAAACAGTTCTTTAAATTAGCTAAAAAAGATAAAATTGATACTTACCTGCATATGATTATATTGATGAAATTTCTAAACTATATTGCAGATCAATAAGACTGTATAAAAAACCTATAAAGTCCTTCCTTCCTGTCAGGCACATTACGCAAAAATAAGAATCTGTGTTTTCAAATAATTTACTGGTTTGCGTAAAGAGCCTTCCAGCCCGTCCCTGCCACCAGACGAGACAGGCGTCTAAAGCAGGAAACGTTGTTTCACCAACACAAACTCAAAATTTGCCCAGCAGCTAACTCACTGGTACATGCAATAAACTTTACAGACTATGACCATTTTGAAGAATAACCGGTAAAAGTTTATTGCACATACCAGCCCACATAAATCCAAAGACTCGATGTCTACTGAGAAACTAAATGAGTTTTGTAACAAGATGATCTTGAGATTTTTCGCCTTTTGGACAATTCGTGCATCATGACAAATCAGTACCATTTACAGGGACTTTTAAAATGCTGTTACAACTTGACAAATCCTGCAACCTAGACAGTTATAAAATGGCCCAGCAGCTAACACGGACGGTTTAATTAAGTGCCTTCCGCCAACCCAGGACAACTTTGTACCCAGCCCCAAAATCTATGCGAGTAAACTCAGTTCCATTTATAAAATACTGTGGCACCCGGACAGTTTCGTCTCCCGGGACAGCATCTTGGGTTGGCTGGCCGACGCTCAGGTGCCTTGTTTTTTGCTCGTCACCGAGACTATTTCATCGTGACACGAAATTCACAACCCTTACCCGGACTTAGTACCGTTACACAACTTCACCGTGACCCTTGGCTTCGCAGTCATCTACCGGGACTGGCAAAAAACGCGGCACCGCGACACAGACAGCACCTAATTAAACCGCCGGGCCGTTAGGTTTAAGGGAGGTGCCGACAAACCGGGACTGCCAACGCAAAAAGTAAGAGTTTGGCTGACGCCAAACACATACTTTTCTTGCCACTTCTTCGTTGACTTAGTAGATCCTATAAAACAACCAAATTATTCTGACTTATCAAATTCAAAACAAAGACCACCAGACAGCTATGAGAACAAATGTTTATCTATTAACGATTATCCTTTTGTTAATTCCGAAGGTTCTGTTATCACAAGCCAGTGAAAACAAAGGGAGTACAATCTATAAGAAAAATCAAATCGGAATTCAGTTCAATCCCTATATCAACGAACAGTTCTTCGACTTTCAAATTATGAATATTGTTTCTGCCTTACGCTATGGGTACAGGATTACAAAAAACGTTACCACAGGAATGGAATTTTCCTGCGGTTTCCCTGTTAATATAGATGCAGGTCAAAACTTTCATATATTTAATTACTTTAGTTATAATATTGGCTTATTTGGCAGATACTCAATCCTGGCTGAGAAAAGATTTCAAATCTTCGCTGAAGCTTCTCCTTACCTTTCGCACTACTCGAGAGAATGGACTTCATCATCAGACCATTCTGCCTTTAGAGTTAATAAATTCGGATACTATGTTGCACCCGGTGTGACCTTGTACTCAAAAAGCAAAAGAATAAGCTTCGATCTATATTACAAGTTCTCGAATCTCACGTTTATAAACAGCAATAATTCAGTAGTGTCATATAAAGTCAACTACAATTTTTGATGCGTCCCTTTCTTAAAAGTATCATACTCATAGCCATTCTCACTTCTTTCCAGTCATGTAAGAAAGTGATTGATATAGATCTTCCTCCTAACGATTCAAAAGTGGTTGTCAACAGCTTTTTTACTGAGGATTCTCAGATAAAGATTCATTTATCAAAAAGCATTGGAATCCTTGATAATATAATTCCTGAATGTACTGATGCTACAGTATTCGTGAGGGGAAATAACATTATCCTTGATACGATGTACTTTGAATCCGGATATTACTATTCACATATTCTGGCTGAAACAAATAAGAATTATGCTCTGGAGATAATTGTACCTGGTATGGAAACTGTTTTTTGTGATGATATCATTCCTGAAAAGACTTTTCTTCAAAGCTGTGTTTATACCGATTCGG
Source organism: Bacteroidota bacterium (assembly GCA_037127735.1). GTDB lineage: Bacteria > Bacteroidota > Bacteroidia > Bacteroidales > VadinHA17 > LD21. The sequence goes on along the minus strand of JBAXXU010000037.1, from coordinate 22,505 downwards.
TATTAATCGATGAGGATGGAATGGTAATAAATGAACTTAAACTTGATTTCCAGGATCTTGCCGGACCAACTTTCTATGAAGTAGAATTGACTGCAACAGATATAATCAATAATTATAAATGGAGTCCCTGGTTTAAGAAAAACTCTGACCCTATAATTACTTCGACCGGTCTTCTCGATTATAATCCCAGAACTCTGATTTTCACCGATAAAATGTTTAACGGAAAACATTGCTCGGTAAAAATATATTTTGCTACTCAATCGTACTCCGATTATAAGCTTAAAATCAATTTCAGATCGGTTTCAGAATCTTATTATAAATACAAGGAGAAGCAGTTTGCTTATTTATTCAGCCTCGAGAATGACATTTTCAGTGGAATGAGCGAGCCAATTAACCTTTATTCAAACATTACTGGTGGCTATGGAATCTTTGCAGGATACACTTCTGATGAAAAACCAATAATCGTCTCCGGCAAATGATAAAGAAGTTCACAATATTTCTGGCTCTTTGTGCATTGTTTACTCATGGGTATTCACAAAAGGTTTCAATCAGCGGTTATGTTACAGACGCAGCATCAGGTGAAATAATTACTGGGGCTACTATAACAACTGCCGATTTTTTAAATTATTCAATCTCTAATAGTTATGGTTATTATATACTGACCCTTAATCAATCGGAAGACTCAGTTAAGCTTCAAACTTCTTATGTTGGATATTCTCCCTCGTCCTTTACCATAAAACCCAATCAGAATCTAAAGGTTGATTTTGCACTTATAAACAGGAATGTACTCGACGAAGTGATTGTAATCGCAGAAAAACCAGCCACTTATGAAAAGCGAAAGGAGATGAGTGTTGTATCTGTGCCAATTGGCAAAGTTACTGTTATGCCTTCTCTTGGCGGAGAATCTGATTTACTTAAATCTCTGCAACTTATGCCTGGCATCCAATCCGGAAATGAAGCATCCAGCGGATTATATGTCCGTGGGGGAAGTCCTGATCAGAATCTGATGGTTATCGATGATGTCCCTATTTATTATGTAAATCATCTTGGCGGATTTGTTTCAACATTTAATTCCGATGCAATTAACAGTATGAAACTTGTGAAAGGTGGTTTTCCTGCTCATTACGGGAGCAGGTTATCCTCTGTCGTGGACATCAAAATGAAGGAAGGAAATATGAAGGAGTTCCACGGAAACGCGATGATCGGAATGATTGCCTCAAAGATTATGGTTGAAGGTCCTATAAAAAAAGACACTACCTCATATATGCTATCGGTGCGGAGATTCATGTATGATCTTATAACACGACCATTAACCAGAGCCACTTCATTTAATGGCACATCAGTAGGATATAATTTTTATGACCTGAATGCAAAAATAAACCATATTATCTCGCCAAAGGACAGGCTCTATTTAAGTTTTTATTCTGGCGGAGATAAGATGTTGACAAAACAAAAGACTCAAACGGACTTAAACAAGATGATTCTTGAATGGGGAAATATTCTAGGTTCTTTCAGATGGAATCATCTGTACAGTGACAGACTTTTTTCCAATCTTACTTTGTATTCAACAAGGTATCGTCTGGCAAATGATTTCTCAAGCACATTTACCTACAACAATGCTAAGGAAAAGACCTCATCAAACTATTGGTCAGGGATTGTCGATGTATCAGTCAAGGCAGATTTCGATTATTTTATTAATCAGAATTATAAAGTAAAATTTGGAGGTACAAGCATCTTCCACAACTTCAATCCTAACACAACATCCTATCATTATGTCGAGAACAGCGCATCTGTCGATACCAGTTTCGGCAGTAGAAAACAGAATGGCTTCGAGAACGCAGTTTATCTTGAAAATGAGATTTCAATCGGCAACAGATTCTTTACAAACATCGGTTTAAGGGTTACAAACTATCAGACACCAAACCATAACTATGTGTCGTATGAGCCGCGCTTTCTTTCAACTTTCATGATTACCGAAAAAACCCTGCTGAAAGTTTCATATTCACAGATGAATCAGTATATCCATCTGCTCACAGGGTTGGGGCCGAATATGCAGAACGATATATGGGTTCCTGTTACTGATGTTATTAAACCATCCCTTTCAACCCAATTTGCACTCGGACTGGAAAAGACCTTCAGAAATGGAGAGTATGAGGTTAGTCTTGAGGGTTACCATAAAACAATGAATAACCTGATTACATACAAAGACGGTGTTGCAATACTCTCATCGGCTTCCGACTGGCAGACCCAGGTTGAAACTAATGGTAAGGGTAAGTCTTATGGATTGGAATTTCTACTTCAAAAAACAAGAGGTTCTGCAACAGGCTGGATAGCATATACATATTCAAAAACAACACGGCAGTTTGAGAATAAGAACTTTGGCCGCCCGTATCCTTTCAAGTATGACAGGACACATGATATAAGCATTGTCTACCTTCAGAAAATAAAGAGTAATATTCAATTATCTGCCACATGGGTTTACGGAACCGGCAACCCTTATACACTTGCAACAGGAAAATTCAAAATGATAACCGGAACAGACAATGATTTGACCAATCAAAGCGCCTATAATACCTATGGACAGGTATATAATGATCTGAATTCATACAGGATGCGGGCATACCATAAACTTGATGTAGGGATCAATTTTTACAAATCTGTCAAAAGAGGAGAAAGAACATGGAGTATAAATATTTACAACCTTTACAATCGTCAGAATCCGTATTACTATTTTGTCGATTCAATTTATCAATTTGACCAGAATGGAAGGATAATCCCGGAAGCAACTAAAACAGTAATAAAACAGCAAAGCTATTTTCCGATTATTCCTTCATTTAGTTATAGTCTAAAGTTTTAATAGCCCGACGCATCTGGCAGGCACATCCCGCATATCAAACCAATCAAATTGAATTAATACTAAAGTTTGCGGGAAGAGCCTGCCAGTCCACCCCGCCTTATAATGAGACAAAGTTATACCGAGACAACTTTTTGGCACCGAGACAGTTTTAACATTTCCCCTAAACCTAACACGGATGGTATGGGTAATTGCCTTCAGCAGCCCGGACAGCTTGATAATCAGCACCTAAAGTCTTTGAGATTAGGTTTTATTTCACTTATCAAATTTTTTCTACCGTGACTAATCCTGCTGCCGAGACAAAGTCATTAGGGCTGCCGGCCGACCCGCAGTTGTCATGGTTTTTGCAGTGCCACTTAGACAGTTTTATCGTGACAGTACAACTACTGCTCGTCTACCGGGACTTCGCCACCTTGACAGTCTCGCCTGGACGAGAAACCTCTCGTCCGTTTACCGGGACTGTGCAAAAACTCATGCCAACCCTGACCCTTCGCTGCGCTCAGGGCAGGCTCCGACGGCAACTCCCTATACGTGCGACAAGAAGTCGCTTACTATAACTGTTTGAAGTTTAATTATTTATGTACTATTTAGTTTAATGATCAAACCTTGTGTTCCATCACAAGTAGCCTAAGGACACATGCATACCGGGTAACTGGTTTGTGTGAAGCTGTCCCGACAATATAGCCTGTAAGGAATTCCCGTGAGGGGATACTATCATGCCAGCGCAAAGGCATGCAGGAGTTAGGCTCGTCCGGTATGGTTAACCCAGGTGAACTGTTGATAAATGCCGTCAAGTTGAAATAGCGAAATGCGATGATACGCTATGGCCAAAATGGCAAGGGGTACAGATAACAGGTTGTATGGTCCTGCTACATGGATTACAACTCCCCCGGCAGAGAGACAGAACCTAACCCGGACTGTTATGTAAGCGGAACTTGGTAAGCCCGAAACGTTCTTCGCCACTGCGGAGCAGGCTTCCCGTGAGGAGAGTACAATATGTTTCGGGTAAAGGAAGACAGAGAAAGCAAATGCCGTTATGTAATGTAATGGATACGCCCACTTCTGTCGTGGTGCTTTATTACGAGAAATTTACAGTAAGACTTTTCATGAGGAAAACGCAAATGAGTCCCGTTCCGATAGCTACCGGAATATCTGGATGTGCATCCGAAACCAGATGGACAAACTGGCATTCCATAAACTGGAAGAAGGTTCACCATGGGGTTAAGTCACTGCAAAGACGTATCGTAAAGGCCGTTGAAGCAAAACATTTTCACAAAGCCAGAGTCCTTCTGTTCCTTCTTGCCAGATCATTTTACGGTAAGTTGCTGGCGATCCTTAGTGTTACTTCCAACGCAGGCAGTAGAACCTGCGGGGTAGATAACGTACGATGGAATACTCCGGCAAGGAAATGGAAGGCTATCGAACAACTATTCATCAAGGGGTACAAAGCAGAACCACTGAAAAGAAAATCAATTCCAAAGAAAAACGGAAAGCTCAGGCATCTTGGCATTCCCACCATGAAAGACAGGGCTATTCAAGCTATGTTTAAATCAGGGTTGGAGCCGGTAGCAGAGACCACGGCAGACCTTAACTCCTATGGTTTCAGGCCGAAGCGATCGTGTGCCGATGCTATTGAACAATGTCACAATGTACTGGCCAGAGGTAACTCAGCGGAATGGATATTTGAAGCAGATATCAAGGGGTGTTTTGATAACATCTCGCATGATTGGATTTTGCAGCATATCCCGGTAAACAAAAAGGTTCTTGGCCAATGGCTCAAGTCCGGTTACATTGATAATAAGAACTGGTATCCCACCGAAAGCGGAACCCCGCAGGGAGGTATTATCTCCCCAACTATTGCAAACATGGTTCTTGACGGGCTCGAAGAGACGATTTATCAGAAAGCTTGTCCCAATAAGTCATGCAATGGGAGAATCTACAACCCGCTTAAAGTCCATTTTGTTCGTTATGCTGACGATTTTATTGTCACATGTACCAGTCGAGACTATCTCGAGAATGAGATCAAACCACTTGTAAGTGATTTTCTTGCTGAAAGAGGTCTTGAACTTTCGGAAGTAAAGTCAAAGATCACGCATATCAATGACGGATTTGATTTTCTGGGGTTTAACATTCGGAAATACCATGGTAAATGCCTGATCAAACCTTCAAAAGAATCGGTCAATGGTATCTACTTAAGGATCAGGGATTGTATAACCGGTAATAAAACAGTTAAACAGGATGAGCTCATCGAAATGATAACACCAAAAATCAGAGGATGGGGAAATTTTTACCGCCATGTAGTCTCTAAAAGAACATTCTCAATACTGGATGAAAAGTTGTTCCTGATTTTATGGAAATGGGCTAAACGCAGACACCCAAATAAAAATACATTATGGATTAAGCAACACTATTTTATATCCAAAGGTATGCAAAACTGGGTATTTGCAACAACTGGTAACAGGAAACAGATTAAATTGCCTCGTTTCGATGCCATCAAAATATTACGGCATAGAAAAATTGTGAGTCTCTCAAATCCTTATAACAGGAAATGGGATTATTACTTTGCTGATAGGTTGAGGTATGGAATGGTTAAACTTAAATTATCAGTTAATTAGCTTTTGATAACGACCGGACTGCTGATACAGTTTTATAAGTGCTTGAGCCGTATGCGGTGAAAGTCGCACGTGCGGTTCTTAGGAGGGAAAGGCGGGGCAACCCGCCCGACCTATCCGACCGCCCGGCCGTTAGGAAGTAATGCCGGCAGTGCGTGAATCAGGCAAGCGAGGTGATTTTTCAGGATTATCACTTTAATAATAAGGTATTTAGCGTTGCTGCCACGCCAGAAAAAAAGAAGAATAATTAAAGGGGACAGGGGGGTGTAAAAGTTTTTGTTACGGCGCTTGAAAGCTTGCTTTCGCCTGAGCGCTAAAACAAAAGCTTTTACAAGTTACAGGAAAAAAATGACAAAGTCAATACTTCGGACTGACGTCCTCGTTCGGTTTATTCAATCAACATTGCCTGTTATCTCGGACTGCGTCCTCGTTAGTTTATTCAATCGACATTGCCTGTTATCTCGGACTGCGTCCTCGTTAGTTTATTCTTAATCATATGTAATACCTCGGACGGAGTCCTCGGTTGTTGCTAGTGTTATGACGGCGTGACAGCACGCTTTTATAAGTTTTTATTAGCTAATCCTGACATAATTCATCACAGGACATATCTGCTGTTAGATATATCCAATGACAAATTATTAAAAATCACCTCGCTTGTCCAGAATGGATACATGGTTAATACACGGGAGGACACATCCGGTCACTACTTCTAACACGCTAGTAAAAGCAATTACCTGTGTCACGGTATTTGCTGGAAGAACTCCCATCAGAACTTACAGAAGAACCGTTCTGATGGGGCAAATACCGCGCCATGCCGCTAAGGCGGCACGGTAACTGCTTTTACTAGCGGCCCGTTATGGGCAAGCCTCTATAACCATGACAGTTAAGTGCATAGTGACAAAATTTCTGCACCCTTGATAACTTATCCGTGACAAGAAAACTTGATGCTTTCTATCGGGACTTGGCCCGCGCGCAAAAAATTTTAAACCGCAACTTTGTGGCAAATTGCACACATTTGCAAGCCACACAACCAAACCCGCAACCAAAGCTTGCAAAAGAGTGCAATTATGTTAACGTCTATCATAGTATCCTCAACAAAAATCAATAATTATGCATATTTCTACACTGACAATTCGAAACTTCAGAAACTTTAAAAACGCAGAATTTAAATTTAAAAATGGAATCAATACCATTATTGGTGAAAATGGTTCCGGTAAAACTAATCTATTTTATGCGTTGAGAATTCTAATCGATGATAGCCTTCCGCGATACATTAATTTCTTTCCTAATGACTTTAACAGATCATTAGGTAATTGATCCGGGCATTGGATAATAATATCTGTAACTTTTGATGAATTAGATGCAAGTGAGGAAGCACAAGCTTTGGCAGTTCAGTCAGCCGGTCAAATGGACACGACCAATCAAGGAAGTTATACAGTCTATTTTAGACCAAAGTATCAATTTAGGAAAGAACTTTATGACTACTCACAAACAGCAGATAAAAACTCTGCCGGCGTATTACTTCTTCTTGACAAGTTAACCCTAGCTGATTATGAAACAATCTCTTTAAGTAGGGGGACTGCTAATTTTAGTGATGACTTAATATACAAAAAATATGTTGGAGATTTTGACAAAATAGAATTCCCTGATCCGGATAAAAAAGAAGAATTGATTTATGGAACCTGGCTTCCAAAAGAGATCAATATTCATAACGAAGTTTCCTGCACTTTTATAAAAGCGCTTAGAGATGTTGAAACCGATTTAAGATCCTACGCTAATAATCCATTAGTAAGCCTTTTACGTGGTAAAGAAAAAACAGTGGAAATATCCAAACAAAATGAGATTAGTGAAAGTATTGATATTCTGAATGAACAAATTTCATCTCTTGAGGAAGTAAAAGAAATTAAAAATGGGATTGATAAAAGTTTAAAAGAAGCTGTGGGCACGACCTATGCTCCAAACATAGATATCAAATCTGAATTGCCTAATGAAATGGAAAAGCTATTTCAAACTCTTAAGCTTTGGGTGGGTGATCCAGACGATGAAGGTTATAAAGGAAGAATTTGGGAATTAAGTTTAGGCGGTGCGAACTTGATATACCTCTCGCTTAAACTACTTGAATATGAGAAAGTAAGAACTGATAGGATAGTAAATTTTCTTCTGATTGAAGAACCTGAAGCACACATACATACCCATATCCAAAAGACTCTATTTGATAATCTGAAAGAGAACAAAACACAAGTAATTATATCTACACATTCAACTCACATTTCATCAGTTAGCAAAATAAGTACGATAAATGTCTTATGTAGAGGAAATAAGGAAGCATTGGTATTTCAACCAGCCAATAAACTTGAATCAAATGAAATACAAAGGGTTGAAAGATATCTTGATGCTGTAAGAAGTAATTTACTGTTTGCAAAGGGAATTATTTTAGTTGAAGGAGATGCTGAACAAATAATGATTCCAGAAATGTTCAAAAAAGTATTTGGCCTTTCAATAGATGAAATAGGAATAAGTTTAATAAACATTGGGAGTACTGGATTTGAAAATATTGCAAGACTTTTTCACAAAGACAGAATTCAAAAAAATTGCGCAATTCTGACGGATCTGGATAAATCAATAATTCCATTACCTCAAGACGCTGGTAGTGATGATGAAAATCAGAAACATTATAGAGCATCAGAGAAGAGCGGTGAAGAAAGAAAAACACGTTTAGACCACTTTTGTGTAGGGAATGAATTCATAAAGCCATTTTATGCTAACAATACATTCGAAGTCGACTTTCTTATCAATGGGAATAGCTTTGAATTTGTTCATTGCTTAGACAAAATCTATTCTCGAGAAGCCGATATTACAAAATCAAAGGAAAAACTTGAAAATAAATCTGTAGAGATATCCGGTTTAGAAATATTAAGAATTGCTGATAAATATGGAAAGGGTTGGTTAGCATTATTAGTTTCGGAAAAACTCGTATATAATACTTATATACCTGATTATATACTAAAAGCAATTGCATTTGCTTCGGCCCACATTAATTCATCTTCGAAAGCGAAAGCAGCCATTCACAGGGTAAAATCAATTCGCAATAATAAAAAAGAACCACTGCAGGAAGCAGCACAAAAGTTTATTATTGATGGAATAGACCTAGACGAAATCGTTGTAACTTTCATTAGTACTTTTAAAAATGACCAATTAACAAAGTTCCTCTCATTTTTATGAATATAGACGAATTAAACGACGAACAAAAAATTGCAGTTAAGCAATCCGGGAATGTATTATTAACTGCCTGTCCTGGAAGTGGCAAAACAAGAGTTTTAATCTATAAGCTTGCTTATGAATTAGTTCACTATGAGAAAAAATCAAAAAAAAGACTAATTGCATTAACATTCACTGTTCGTGCCTCTGAAGAGATTTTCAGACGACTAAATGCAATGGGTATAAAAAGTGATAGAATTTGGTCTGGTACTCTTCATTCATTTTGTTTAGAATGGATACTCAAACCATATTCATGCTATTTGCCAGAATTAACTAATGGATATTCCATAGCAGATGAAACATTTTGTTCAGAATTAATAGAAAACTTAAAAGATAAATACAAATTAAAACAAATTGATCCGGTTAACCTTAGATTCAATAGGGATGGAAGTTTCGTTGAGCCCAAATCAATACAAAGGAAATTACTACTTGAGTATCATGAAATATTAAAAAGTAAAAAGCTTATAGATTTTGAACTTCTATTACTTTATTCCTATAGAATTTTAAATCAATATCCCAAGATACCTAATACACTATCTAATTTATTCAAACTAATCTGCGTTGATGAGTATCAGGATACACAAGATCTCCTTTATGCTATTATTTCAATGATTATCAAAGCTGGTCAAGGAAAAACTTCACTTTTCCTTGTCGGAGATGCTGATCAAGCCATTTACTCTTCTTTGGGAGGTGTTGCAAAAAGCATTCAAGAAATCAGTGCAGAAATCAATAATTTGCCAATTACCCCTTTGACATTAGCTGGCAATTATAGATCCTGCCAAAGGATTATTGATTACTATTCCAATTTCCAAACTCAAAGAATTAACATTGTTGCTGTTGGTACTAATTCTAGAGAAATTGGAATAATCTCTTTTAATAGGACTGTCCAACACACTCAAATAGTCCATGAAATTGCTAGACTTATTCAAATGAGTCTTAGTAAAGGAATTCCAGAAGATGAGATTTGTGTTTTAGTTCCACAATGGTGGCTTGTAACGACTGTTGCCAAGAAACTACGAGCTGCTCTACCTGATGTTAATTTTGATGCTTCAGGATTAGCACCTATGTCAAGGAATAGAGAGAATATCTGGTACAAACTTTCAAGACTTTTTCTAACTAAACCTGATCCAAAAATATATTCTTCGCGAAATAGGTGGGCAAAAGAATTAATCGAAAACTTTAGAATAATTACAAATACTGAGATAATTGAAGAGTATAAATCTGAAAGGAATTTATTAAGGTTAATAAACTCCATAAGATCAACTGAAACTGAAGGAAAGAATTACTTGATTGACTGTTTTGATCAATTTATGAGTTCGATAGAAATTGACTACCAAATGTTTCCACAGTTAATTGAAAACAGACAACTCTTTTTTGACAACATTGATAAAAGACTAAATGATCCTGATTTCAAAGTTCCAAGTGATATCCAATCATTTAAAAGCTTCTACAGAGAAATGACAGGGGTTATAATTAATACATGTGTTGGCATTAAAGGGGAGGAATTTGAGACAGTAATCGCTTATGGGCTTTTAAATGGATACATTCCTCACTGGAATGAAATTTTTTTTGGTAATGCCACAGAAGCCTCTAAGAAACTAATGTATGTGATCTGTTCAAGAGCAAAAACAAATTTACATCTTATAAGTGAGACAGGTAGAACAACAAAAAAAGGAGATGAACTTCTTATTACGCCTGAATTAGAAAAAATTGGATATAAATATGATAAAATTTAACACTTATAAATTTTTATTGCAAGCACATTGCCAAAGCCAAACATGCCGATTCTCAGTCAAAGCTTTGGCAAAGAGTTTGCAATGTTTAAAACGATGGAACTTTGAGGTTCACACAAATGGCACATTTGCTTTTGCCCAGACACACAAAGCCAGCCCTTCGGCAAAATCAAAAGAGCCATTTTTTAGCCAGCGCACCAAATTAAATATCGATATTTACGAAATAAAATAAATTTAATGGCGACAAATAAACTTTCACTTTCCCGTTTGGAAACATTCCTATTTGATGCTTGCGACATTCTTAGAGGAAACATGGATGCTTCTGAATACAAGGAATATATTATTTCAATGCTTTTTCTAAAACGTGTAAACGACCAATTTGAAGTTCATCGTGACAGAAGGAAAAAAATCTTGTTGAAGTTCGTGGAGTGAGCGACCCCGTAATTATTTATGGGGAGTTGGAAAGACAAAACGCACCGGAGTATGATTTTTTTGTTCCTCTTGCAGCTCGCTGGAAACGATTGGAGGGCGACCCTGAATTTTATACCGATGAAGAAGGCAATCAACAACGATACAACTTCATCAAAGATTTGACAGAGGAAATTGGCGACCACCTGAACAAAGCATTGGCAGCTTTGCAGGAAGCTAACCTTGACAAGTTGGACGGAGTATTTAATCAGGACAATATCAACTTCAATAAAACTTTTGGTAAAAACAGTAAGCAAATCAGTTATGAAGATTTACGAAAACTCATTCAGGAGTTTAACAAGAAAAATCTACGTGACGACAATTTAGAGTTCCCCGATTTAATGGGTGCTGCTTATGAATATTTAATAAAACATTTTGCCGATAGTGCCGGAAAGAAAGCTGGAGAATTCTACACCCCCAACGAGATTGTAAAACTGTTGGTTAACATTCTTGAACCCGGAAAAGATGCAGAAATCTACGACCCAACTGTTGGTAGTGGTGGTATGCTTATTGAATGTAAAAACTATGTGGAGAGCCGTTATGGTTCTTCAAAAAATCTTTCACTTTACGGACAGGAGAAAAGTGGAACAGTTTGGGGCTTGTGCAAAATGAATATGTTGTTCCACAACATTTACGACAGCAAAATTCTAAATGGCGATACCCTGCTGACTCCTTTGCACTATGACAGCGAACGCGCGGGTGAACTGAAAACCTTTGACATTGTAATTGCCAATCCGCCTTTCTCACAGGATTACAGCACTACCAATATGAAGTTTAAGGAACGCTTCAACTATTGGATGCCTACAAAAGACAAAGCTGATTTCATGTTTGTTCAACACATGGTGGCTTCGCTGAACAATGCCGGACGAATGGCAGTAGTAATGCCTCACGGTGTGTTGTATCGGAGTGGTGAAGAAAAAAAATTCCGTGAGTGGTTAATCGGCAGAGGATATTTGGAAGCCATCATTGGGTTGCCTTCTGCTTTGTTTTACGGTACAGGCATAAGAGCCTGTGTGCTTGTGATTAATAAAGCAGATGCACATAACAGAGATTATGTTCTTTTCATCAATGCAGACAGGGAATTCAAGGAAGGAAAAAATCAAAACAAACTAAGACCGGAAGACCTTGAAAAAATTGCTTACACCTATCGCAACAAAAAGGAGACTTCGAAATATAGTAAGTTAGTCGCGAAGAACAAAGCCATTGATAAACTCAACAGTTTGGAGAACGAAGATTTTAATTTTAATATACGCAGGTTTGTGGACAATGCACGACCGCCTGAACCACAAGATGTGCATGCACATTTGCAAGGTGAAATACCTGCAAGCGAAGTGAAGTCTCTGCAAGAATTTTTTAACTGCTACAAAGGACTGAGCGCAAAAATATTTGAACCACTCAAAGACGGCTATCAGAAATTCACAGTTGTTATTTCCCAAAAAGAAGAAATAAAAAAACTGTTTGACGAAAGCGAAGAAATAACAACAGCTCATACTCAATACAGCAAAGCAATTGGCGAATGGTGGAAACAACAAATTCCAGTGATTGAAAAATTGCCTGAACAAACTATCAATGTGTTTGATTTGTATCGGCAGTTTTCGGGAACGCTTACCGAAAAACTTAATACACTTGATATTCTTGACGAGTTCAAAAGTCGTGGCTGCTTTGCTACTTACTGGAATAGTATTACCAATGACATTAAAAGCGTAATTGCCAGCGGTTGGAATGCAGAATTGATTCCCGATGATGAAATTTTAGAAAGCCAGTTCCCGGAAGTGTTGAAAGAGTTAAAAGATAACGAAGCAAGACGGGATGAAGTGCAGGCAAAGTTTGATGAAGTGAACGAACTGGAAGAAGATGTTTGGAACGAGGAAGATTACGAAGTTTGGCGAAGCAAGGAGCTAAAAGAACAAAAAGAAGCTATTAAATCATTGAAAGGAGAACGTAAAGAAGCCGATAAGGAATACAAACTTTTGCTGAAGCGAATAAAGGCAAATGAAAAAGCATTGAAGAAACAACCTGAATTAGCTCATGAAATTGCAACGCTAAAAATTGAAGCGGAAAAATTTTCTACTGAAGTACAACGCTACGACACAATGATTGAAACTGAAGAAGCGCGCATTGCAAAGCACACCGAGTTAGAAGAAGAGCTGAAAGTTTGCAGACGAAAAATCAAAGAAATAAAAGATAAGAAACAGGCCTTAGTTGACCAAGCCCGTTTACTTATTACTCCAGAAGAAGCCAAAGAATTAATTTTGAAACGATGGTTGCGGACACTTCAACAAACAGTGAACGATTATTTACAAACCCACCAACGCCAACTATTACAGTCAGTAGAAAATCTTTGGGATAAATACACTTCTACTCTACATAGCATATTGGATGACAGAGAAATTGAAAACGAAGCATTAAACAGTTTTTTAATTGAGTTGGGATATGAGTGAGTTGAAAGAGAAAATATTGTATGAACTTGGGTTCACCTATGCAGGGCTTTCCGGCAAAACTCAAAAAGATTTTGGAAGAGGCAAGCCATTCATTCCATTCATGAATATCATGTCAAATGGAAAGATTGACCCGAAGTTTTTGAATTATGTTGATGTTGCTTCAAATGAAAATCAGAATGCAGTTCAAATAGGTGATTTATTTTTTACTACATCATCCGAAACACCTGAAGAAGTTGGAATGACCTCCGTTTTGTTAGAAGATATTGGAGTGTGTTACTTGAACAGTTTTTGTTTCGGTTTTCGACTATATAACTTTGATGATTTACTTCCTGAATTTGCTCCTTACTTATTTCGTGGCAATGAAGTAAGAAAACAAATAATCAATTTAGGTCAGGGTTATACTCGATTCAACCTACCCAAAACGGAATTACTAAAGAAATTAAAACTCAATCTTCCAAGTATTCCTGAACAACGAAAAATTTCTAAAATACTTACAACAGCCGATTCAATCATAGAAAAAACCCAAGCCACCATTGCTAAATACAAAGTTATTAAGCTAGGCATCTTACAAGATTTATTTACCCGTGGCATTGATATTAACATCAACAAACTACGACCACTTTGCGAAGATGCACCACACCTGTATAAAGAAAGTAAGTTGGGCTGGATACCGATTGAGTGGGAAGTAGATAAAATGGAAAAGTATGTTAGCTTTTTGCGAAGCGGATTATCAAGGCTTCTATCTGATGAAGACATTGGAATACCTGTTTTGATATCAGGTAATATTCAGGAAAGTCACCTGGATTGTACAAATCTGAAATACTGGTATTTAGATGACCCCCAAGGTGCTGATACCAATTCGTATAAATTAACCATTGGAGACATTTTAATTTGCTTTATAAATAGTCTTGACCAAATTGGTAAGTCCGCAATTTTTGAAGGTTTTAAAAGAGATGTGATTTATACCACTAACCTTTTAAGAATGCAGGCATCGAAAAATACAAACTCGAGATTTCTATTTTTCTTATTGAATTCAAGTATAATTCAAAACGAACTTCACACTATTGTAAAGCCAGCTGTAAATCAAGCTTCATTTACAACAAAAGATTTCCTAAAAATACCTGTTCCTAAAATTCCTGAAAACGAACAAAATATCATTGCTGAAAAATTAACTTCGATTGATAAAACAATTGATACCGAGCAAACCTACTTACAGAAAATGCAACTGCTTAAAAAAGGATTGATGGAAGATTTGCTGAGTGGAAAGAAAAAAGTTAAAGTTGCAGAGGAATTAGTAACACAAAACGAGAATTAAAATGGCAGAATATACAGCAGAGGAATTATTTGAGATTCTGAATGATACAGACGAATGTCCATGGATAGAAGCCAAAGGCATTGGAGATACTGCTACTTCCATAATGGAAACAGTTTGCTCATATTCCAATGAACCCGGTTTAGGTGGTGGCTTTATTTTAATGAGCATTAGTGCCGATGATTCAGCCGCAGCGGCTACTCATTATAAGGTTGACCTTATGCCGGACCCTGACAAAATTCAAAGCGACATAGCTACCCAATGTGCCAGCATGTTTAACATGCCAGTACGGCCTGCAATGACAATAGAGAAAATCAACGGATTACCGGTGCTAAAAATATGGGTGGATGAACTTCCGGCCAAACAAAAGCCGCTGTACTTTACCAAAAAAGGATTGCCATCGGGGGCCTTGCGCAGAATAGGTAGCACCGACCAGCACTGCACCGATGATGATATGCATGTGTTTTATCAGGACACGGGCAGCTATGACCAAACACCTGTGAAAGGCACAACCCTTGCTAATGTAGATGAAAATGCCTTGAAGCGTTACCGTTTGCTGCGAGAAAAAGTAAATCCCGCTGCCGAAGAACTTGCCTATAGTGACAGTGAATTGTTGGAGGCATTAGGTTGTGTGAATAAGGAGAACCTAAATGAGTTGAACCTTGCTGGACTTCTGTTGTTTGGCAATTCTAAAATACAACGCAGTACTTTCCCAATGTTACGTGCTGATTACATTCGTGTGCCAGGCAATGTCTGGATTCAAGACCCTGACGAACGTTTTACAACCATTGATATGAGAGGTCCTCTCATTATAGTGCTGTATCGTTTGATAGATGCTATCAATGCCGATTTGCCAAAAGGATTTCTGTTGCCTGAAGATGATGTGCAAGCCGCTTCAACCGGACTGCCCATGAAAGCCCTTCGTGAGGCAATTGTAAATGCGTTGATGCACCGTTCTTATCGTGAACACCGCCCCACACAAATCATTCGTTACGACAATCGTATTGAAATAATCAATCCAGGCTTCTCATTAAAATCGGAGGAAAAATTAGGATTTCCCGGCAGCGAAACTCGTAACCCATTCATTGCCGCTGTATTTCACGATACCAATCTGGCAGAAACAAAAGGTTCGGGTATCAGAGCTATGCGTAGGCTGATGCAGGCAGCCCACTTGGTGCCACCAACTTTTGAATCGAGCCGTGAAAACAATGAATTTACCTCCCGTTTGCTTTTACATCATTTTCTGGATGCTAATGACTTGGAATGGCTTAAACAGTTTGAAAAATTCGACCTACTGGATAGCCAAAAACAAGCAATCATTTTTGTAAGAGAAGTTGGAGCCATAGACAATACTACCTACCGCCAAATGGCTGATTGCGATACACTTAAAGCAAGCAACGACTTACGGCTGTTAAAAACTTATAACTTATTGAATTCCAAAGGAAAAGGAAAGGCGACTTATTATGTAGCGGGTAATGGAATAAGTGCACCACCTCATGAATTAAGTGCACCAGCTACAGAAATAAGTGCACCACCTCAGGAATTAAGTGCACCAGCTAATGAGATAAGTACACAACCTAATGAAATTCTTGAAAGAATAGAGCAACTCAATCAAAGGGAACACGATAGCGAAAAGGTTAAAAGTATAATCCTTGATTTATGTGCTATTCGTGCCATGAAAGCCATAGAAATTGCAGGATACCTTAATAAAGGGGAAGGCTATGTAAAAAGAAAGTACCTAAGCAATATGATTGCAGAAAAAAAATTGAAATATCTACATCCAGAAATGATAAATCATCCAGAGCAAGCATACCTAACCAATAATCGGACTTAATTATGGCAGAATACATCAACGTAGAAAAACCTTTTCTTGACAAACTCCGCCAGTTAGGTTGGACAGTAATCAACCAAGGGCAGGGCGTTCCGCAAGACCCACAAAAAAGTTTGAGACAAAACTTTAAGCAGGTTTTATTGCCAAATTTTTTTAAAGAAAGTATTAAAGCAATCAACAAAACTGCTGACGGCAGAGAGTGGCTAACCGATAAACAGTTGGACGAATTGCTTTTTGAAATTCAAAACTTTTCAGGAAAGAGTTTGCACGAAGCCAACAAAGAAATTCATCGTTTGCTTTTGAAAGGAACAACGGTAAACAAAAACGAATTGACAGGTGAACAAAACCCGACAGTCCGTTTGGTTGATTTTAAGAATTATGACAAGAATAATTTCGTTGCCATCAATCAGTTTCGCTTGCTTACTCCAGGCGCAAGTCGTGAAGGAATAATTCCCGATATTGTTTTATTCTTAAACGGGTTGCCAGTTATTGTAATAGAGGCAAAAGATTTTGATGCAGCCGAACCATTGAGTGAAGCATACTTGCAAATAACACGGTACGCCAATACAAGAGAGGATGATTACGGTGTTAAAGAAGGAGAAAAAAAATTATTTCACTACAATATTTTCAGCATCATTACTCGTGGCAAAGATGCCCGGGTTGGAACAATAAGTGCCGAATTCGATTTTTACAACAACTGGGTTGATATTTTTCCCGAAGAATATAAAGTAGTTGATTTTCCTCCGAAAGAAGAACGGCAGGAAGTAATGATTCACGGAATGTTGAACAAAGAAATTCTGATTGACATTCTGAAACACTTCACCTTGTTCATGGAGATTAAGAAAGGGGTGGAAGTAAAAGTTGTAGCACGATACAATCAATATAGAGCCGTTGGAAAAATCATTCGTGGTTTAAGGGAAGGTAATTCACCAATGGAAAAAGGTGGTGTAGTTTGGCACACACAAGGAAGTGGAAAAAGCTTGACAATGGTTTTTCTTATTCGCAAACTTCGCAGTCAGGATGATTTAAAAGACCTGAAAGTAATTTTCATAGTTGACCGCCTTGATTTGGAAGAACAACTCTCAGAAACAGCAGTGCTTGCAAATGAAACTTTGAATCTAATTGAAAGCAAAGTTGACTTGCATGAGTTGAACAATGATACAGGCGACATGAACATGGTGATGATTCATAAATTTTTAGCTGACAATAATGTTTCAGCACAGTCGCTTATTGATGCCGGTATTGTTCCAACTTTTGAAAAATTTGAAACCATAAACAACAGCGACAGAATTCTTTTGTTGGTTGATGAAGCACATAGAACACAAGGTGGCGATATGGGAGATAATCTGTTCAATGCTTTTCCTCAAGCAGTGAGAATTGGATTTACAGGAACTCCATTGTTGACTGAACGGCACGAAATAAAAACACATGAACGCTTTGGTGGTAGATTAGATGAGAACGGAGAACCGTGGATTGACTCCTACAAATTTGATAAAGCAGTTGCAGACAGAGCAACTGTTGAAATAAAATACATCGGAAAAGTTTCAAAAGATAAATTGGACGACAAAGAAGCGTTTGATGATGAATTTGAAAAAATGTTTGAAAGTAGAAGCAAGGAAGAACGAGAAGAAATTCAAAGAAGATACGGTTCGTTCATCGCTTACTTAGAAAGCAAAGACCGCATTGAAGAAATTTCAAAAGACATTATTGAACATTACTACAACGATATTCTTGTTAATGGTTTCAAAGCACAAGTTGTTGCATCAAGTATTGTCGCAGCAGTGCGATACAAGTATGAATTGGAAATAGCCATTCAAAATAAAATTGCCGAACTGAAAGAATTGCCTGATGAAACAAGAGACGATAAACGAATTGAGCAGTTGGAGTTTTTGAAAGTTCAGGCAATTGTTTCAAGCATTGGAAATAACGAACCAGGCTACATCAGTAAAGCAAGACGGGAAGCATTAGACACTGATGCAAAAAATACTTTCAAAAAAGATTTTGATTATTCAAAAGAAGATGGAGGGCAATTCAAAAAACCTGAATCAGGCATCGGAATCATTTGCGTTTGCGACCGCCTGATTACTGGCTATGACGCACCCATTGAGCAGGTAATGTATTTGGACAAGATTATGAGAGAGCATGATTTGTTTCAGGCAATAACAAGAGTTAACAGAACCAAGAAAGGAAAATCATTCGGTTTGATTGTGGACTACATCGGTGTTACCAAACACTTGCAGGAAGCATTAGCTATTTTCACCGACAGAGATAAAGAAAAACTAAAAAGTTTTCTCGATGTTTTCCGTGATATCAATAAAGAAATTCCTGTTCTTGAATCACGATACAAACGCATATTGAATTTGTTTACTGAGAGCAAGTTGAATGAAATTGAAAACTTTTTAAATCAGAATTTTTCAGACACCGCGGCCGAATTTGAATTTGCAGAAAGTTGTATTGAACAAGCAAAGATTATAAAGTTCAGAGCAGAACTACTCACCTACTCAAAAAGTTTCTTTGACAGTTTGGATTTGCTTTTTAATACACAAGCAGGTGGTGAATATTGGATTTGTGCAAAACGATTGGGTTACTTGCTGTGGAGAATTCATGACCGTTACAAAGACGAATCAAAGGATTTGAAATGGGCTTCACAAAAAGTCCGTCAGCTAATTGACAAGCATCTTCTTTCATTGGGTATTGACACGAAAGTTCAGCAGGTTTCAATTCTTTCAGATGAATTCAAAAGCAAAGTTGACTATCTGAATAAAACACCGAAGTCAAAGGCATCAGAAATGGAACATGCGATTCGTTGGCACATCAAAGTAAATTTAGATAAAGACCCAACGCTTTATAACCACTTCAAAGACCGGCTTGAAACAATACTGAATGCATACAAAGAAAATTGGGAAGAAATTGTAAAACAGTTGGGAGAATTGACAGATGAAATGGGAGCAGGAAGAAAGCCTGAAACTGAAGGCATCTCAATAATTGAAGCACCGTTTTATGATTTATTGAAAGTGAGTTTGACAACAGAGAATGAAACTGAAATTCACAAAGTAAAAGAACTCACTCATACTTTGATTTTGATTCTAAAAGAAACCGCACAGATAAATAATTTCTGGTCAGACAAAAAAGCGGAACAAAAAAATATTGCCGGAAGAATTGAAGATGAAATTCGTTATTCAAGAATTGAAGGATTACCTGCAAGGGCAACAGAATTTACAACTGAGTTAATGAAACTTGCAAAAAATCGTGAGGATGATTTAAGATGATGTTAGAGGGCATTGATATTATTATTGAGAAAACAGACCGCAGAAAAACGGTAAGTATTTTTATTGAACGCAATGGTTCAGTGAGAGTGCTTGCACCTGTTACAGAGACGGCTGAAAAAATTGAAGCAGCAGTAAAAGCAAAAGAATATCAAATATTCACAAAGCTCGCAAAGTGGAAAGAATTAAATCAAGGAAAAGTAAATCGTGAATACGTAAATGGTCAATCATTCCTTTATCTTGGAAGAAATTATCGTTTGACGCTTACAGACAATCAGGAAGTACCATTAAAAATTAGCGGAAGGTTTTTTCATCTTGACAGAAAGCATTTGAGCAAAGCAGACAAGGTGTTTAAAGAATTTTACAAAACGAAAACATTGCAGAAAATCAAAGAACGAATGAAATTGATTGAAGATAAATTTCAGAGCAAACCGACTTCAATAAAAGTTTTGGAACTTCAAAACCGTTGGGCTTCGTGGACACCTAATAATGGATTGAACTTTCATTGGAAGTGTATTATGGCTCCTGTTTCAGTGCTTGACTATATAATTACGCATGAGATGGTGCATTTAAAATTTCCAAATCATTCAGCAGAATTTTGGAATGAGTTAGATAAAAAAATGCCAAATTATCGGGAGCATGAAAATTGGTTAAAGCAAAACGGAGTAAAAATGTCATTGTAATAAGCCAACACATTTGCAAGCACATTGTCAAAGCCACACAAACCCAGACTGAAACCAAAGATTTACAAAAAAATGCAATTTTGCGAACCCACAAGAAAACTGTAGTTTTGAATCATGTCTAAAGAACTTATTCACGGAGCAAAATGGTGGAAATTTGATTTTCACAATCACACACCGAAGTCAATAAATGATTTTGGTAAGGGCGATGCTATACATATGGCTATCACACCCGATAATTGGCTGCTCATGTATATGCACGAAGAGATTGATTGTGTTGCAATAACTGACCACAATTCAGGAGAATGGATTGACACATTGAAAACAGAATTGGCTAAAATGGATAGTTCTGACCCAAAGCCGACTGGTTACAGAAAATTGCATTTGTTCCCTGGTGTTGAAATTTCAGCAACAAATAACATTCATATTTTGGCATTGTTTGACCCAAGTAAGGGAACAGCAGAAGTTCAAACACTTTTAAGTGCTGTTAGATTCCCAGCAGCTCACATCGGCACAACCGATGCAGTTTCTCCCGACAGTGTTGAAGATGTAATTAATGCAATTCATACAGCAGGTGCAGTTGCTATCCCTGCACATGTGGACAAAGCAAGCGGACTTTTTTTACTTACGGGGTTTACCCTAACACAAGCAATCAATACTGAAGGACTTCTTGCAATTGAACTAATTGACAAAATCGCAACCAAGCCAGAGTTATACATACAATCCAAACTACAATTGGCAGAAGTTGTAGGCACTGACAGCCACATTAAAGCACAAGTAGGAACAAATTATACTTGGGTAAAAATGGGGGAACCCTCTTTGGATGCTTTAAAACTTGCATTGCATGACGGTGAAGATGGGATAAAACGAAAAGATGAAATCAGCGTTGACCCCAACATCATTTCAAATCGCTACTTTATAAAATCATTGACTGTTTCAAACGGTTTCAAAGCAGGTAACGGGGCCCCACTGATAACAGAATTCAGCCCTTGGCTGACTTCTGTTATTGGTGGCAGAGGTTCCGGCAAATCAACAATCTTAAATTATTTGCGGATTGCGTTAGCACGAATAGATGAAATGCCGCCTGAAGTTCAAACGGAGTTTGACAAGTTCAATCAGTTAGGAAGGAGAAATGGAACAGGAATGTTGAAGGCAGGAACAAAAATTGAAGTTGAAATCTTCAAAGACGGAAAACTACATCTGATAACTTGGGATAACTTATTATACACTCTAAAAGAATGGAATGGAACAACAGGAACTTGGAAAGCAGCAAATACCGTTTCAAATATTAAAGAGCTTTTTCCAATTCAGATTTTTAGTCAAAAAGAACTTTACGCCTTAACAGGCAATCCTTCAAAACTTATAGAGTTAATTGATTCACAGTTTGACAAACCAACATGGACAGAGGCAAAAGACAGCTTGATTAGCAAATGGCTTGCTGACAGAGCAACAAGAAGACAACTTCATTTTGCAATTTCAGAGGAAGCAAACATCAGAGCACAACTTGATTCAGCGAACAATAAAATTGCTTTGTTTGAAAGTTCCGATTACAGAGATACTTTAAACAACTTCAATAAACTTACCGCAACAAATAAATTTTTCACTGACACCAGTGAAAATGTTTCTCAGTTCGTTTCTCAATTGGAGGAATTGGAACAGGCAGTTCCCAATATTGAAGTTCCAGAAACAATAAATGATGCAGTAGTTGAAGATTCGTTGCAGTTCATTCTAACAATGAATGCGGCATTGACAGCAGCTAAAGCAAAACTTGTAGAAGCAATTGCTCTCGTAACTTCTTATAAAGAAAATCTACCCGAACAATTCAACGCACTTCCTTGGTTTGCACAATTTGAAGCATCCAAACAAGCCTATTATGCAATTGCGGGAAGTATTCAGGAATTAGGGGCTGAATCTTATGAATCACTAATTCAAAAAAGGGCAATACTGAACGATAAACTTGCTTTAATTGAAAATCAAAAAGCAGAACTTACAATACTAGTGTTATGTTAGTCATAAATTGACGGATATAATCTCTTCAGTTTGACTCTCG
>JBAXXU010000036.1:0-34089 GCA_037127735.1 Bacteroidota bacterium | reverse complement strand
CCTGCCTTTCAATGAAATAAGTATTTCACCGTTTTCCCCGATCATGTACGACAATGGCCAGACCGGCAATCCTCCGTCGATGTTATTTTCGAGAATCTCCGGGGAATAGTTCAGCGGATCACCTTTCAGTAAAAATAACTGGCGATCTTGTTTTGAGTAAAGTGCATGATATATCTTAACTTTTTTATACTTCCTGTTATTAGGACTATCATAAGCATCTTTGGAAAAGATCAGAAAAATATAATTTCTGTTTTCTGCCAGTTGCCTGGGGATTATCTTTCCTGTTAAATCAAATCCTATCTGTCTGACCTGTTCCAGTGAGGCTTTGTATTGTCCAAGCTTCAGAATAATAGCCGGAATAATCCGGTTTGTTGCAACAATCTGAAAAACAGTATCATTCAGACCATTCCACAAGAACTGTTTTCCATCATTCTCAAACCGCAGACTATTGCCTTCTTCAAAATTGCCGAACATTGTAAGGGTGTCTCCCATGTTATTGACTAAGGCAATATTCTCAGTTCTTTCCAGCTCTTTAGCATAGGTGCTTTTGTCAAGAAAGAATGTTCCAATACTTTGGTAAATATATTCGGCAGACATTCCCCACATCACCAGTTCAGGCGAAATATTAGATTTCCAAACTGCCCTTTTTTTCGAAGGATTCATATCAATGGCAATTTCACCCTGGCCAAGAATCTGATCTGGATTTTCAGGTTCATATTGTTTTAAAGGGCTGATATGTGTTTTTGAAAGGTCATACTTCATAATGTATTCCTGTCCCGAAATACTATTTCGGTAGGCATAAAATAGGCTGTCCCCGTTATTCCATACAGAAGTACCTCCTCCTATAAAAGTGTTTGTGCCAAGAACCCTCACCCTGTCAGCATCCACGTCGATATCTGTTGTTATGTTCTTTACTACCGTGCAGATAAACTTCCCGTCTTTCGAATAGAGTAGTATGCCACACGGGTTTGCAGCTACTATATAATCCGCAAACAGGTAATATTTGAATTTCATTGCTCTAGGGAAGGTTGAATCAGGAACAGTTTCCATACGGACATAACTTATTTTAGAAGCTACATCAGATACTTTAAGCTCCTTAATATTATTCAGACTTCCGGCAATATCAATTACAATTGGTGGACGGGAAGGATCGACTGACCGGTCTTCTTTAAATCGTATTCCTTGTTGAGGACGGTTCAGGGTATCAGCCAACTCTTTTTCGTGTGAAACTCTTTCACTTTCTTCCTTTTTCTTTTCCTGAAGAATAATCTCGTGCGTTAGTTCTTTTTCGTTGGTTTTAAGGCGATTGTGATGGCAGGAGAAGAGGTGAATAAGAATAATAAACAGTAGTACTGCAAGGGTAAAATTACCTCCCGGATTCCCCATTTTTCTACCCCCTAAATCCCCCATTTGGGGGACTTTTATTTTGTTTTTTGCCCTCATATTCCTAGTTTGGTGAACTTTACAATGGTTTCTCCAATAGTTGTTTGACAGTCTCTTTTATTATCTCAATTACATTTTTAATGTCATCAATAATCTGATCATTCGAAAAACGGATGACTGTAATCCCAAAATCATTTAGTATTTGACTTCGTCCTATGTCATATACTTTATTTTCAGGAATTTCGTGTATGTTTCCATCAACTTCTATCACCAGTTTAATTTTTACAGAATAGAAGTCAACTATAAACCTGTTGATTGGATGTTGTCTTCGAAATTGAAGTCCCAACATTTGGTTCCTGGACAACATAGACCATAACCTTTTCTCAGCTTCAGTTTCATATCTTCTTAATTCTTTAGCTTTTTTGAAGATATCAGGGGTAGCACCGTAATACATTGGATATTCAACACTTACACCTTTCATTTACATAATTTTTTAACGAATTTACATTATAAGATCACTACATTCATCTTAAAGCTAAGTCCCCCATTTTCTACCCCCCAACCCCCCAAATGGGGGGCAAAAAGGGAAGTAAAAGTCCCCCATTTGTCGGATAAGAGGCAGACTTAAAGTCCCCCATTTGTGGGATAAGAGGCAGACTAAAAGTCCCCCATTTGTGGGATAAGAAGCAGACTTAAAGTCCCCCATTTGTCGGATAAGAAGCAGACTAAAAGTCCCCCATTTGTGGGATAAGAAGCAGACTTAAAGTCCCCCATTTGTCGGATAAGAAGCAGACTAAAAGTCCCCCATTTGGGGGATTTAGGGGGTAACTTATTCATATCGCAATGCTTCGACCGGATTTTTCGTAGCTATTCTCCAGCTTTGCAGGCTAACTGTAAACAAAGCGACTGCAAGAACTGTTAGACCTGATATGGCAAATACCCACCATTTTATTTCAGTTCTGTAGGCAAAATTCTGAAGCCACTTATTCATAGCATATATTGCAACAGGACATGCAATTAAAAAAGCAATCAACACCCATTTTATGAATCCTGAGTTCAGCATTATCATAACATCAATCACCTTTGCTCCGTTTACTTTACGTATACCTATCTCTTTGGTTCGTCTGGCAACAAGTACGGAAGTTACAGAAAACAGACCAAAACAGATAATTATTATTGCAAGGATCGAAAAGAATGCTGTTAACTTGCCCTGAGAAATTTCCTTACTGTAAGCTGAACCGTACAAATCGCTGATAAACTCATACTGAAAAGGATAATCAGGCAATTCCTCTTCCCATATTTTTTTAAGATCTGCAATTGCTTCATCCCTTCTTGCAGAATCCACTTTAATCAGGAAGCAAAGGTAAAATATAGGTTTCTGAAAAAAGACATAAGGCTTTATCTTCTGCTTTACAGTAGAGAAATTAAAGTCCCGTACAACCCCGACTACAGTTCCTCCGTAAAAAATGTCAGGTGTATCGAATGCTATTTTGAAAGATTGTCCGATAGCCTCTTCGGGGCTCCATCCCAATCGTTTTAATGCAGTTTCATTCAGTATGTAGTCTTCTCCTTTGCGATTTGGATTGAAAACTGAAAAGCTTCTCCCAACAATCAGAGGGATTTTAAAAAAGTCAAGAAAATTATCTTCTACTGGCATAACAAACAGTTCTTTTACTCCAAGGGTATCCTTAATTCCTGATGATTCAATCCTAATTGCATCAAGTGTTTCCCCTGAAGGTGGTTCCATTGAAGCAGAGAAGCTTTTTATCAATGGATTTTGCATCGCCCTGTTACGGATAGCAGTGTATTTAGACCTCGATTCCCAGTTCTGATTTTTAAATACTAAAATGCCGGAACTCATTTCCCCAAGACTGCGTGACAGCATGAAATTATTCTGTCTATAAATGGTAATTGCTGATACCATCAATACAATGGATAGAAAAAGCTGGGCTGTCATCAATATTCCGTAAGATGATATACCCTGAATTTTTTTATGCCGCATTTCTCTGAAGCCTTGTGAGGAGTTTCGTCCGGTTGCGATATGCAATATAACCGGCAGACTGCCGGCGAACAATGAAACGATCAATAGTGCTGATATAATAAGCCAGTTACTGAATATATCTGTATAACCCCGGGGTAAGATATTATAACCGAAAATTGCCATTGCAGGATTATCTGCCAAATCGATTAATAATAGTGCCAGTATAAGTGACAAGATCACACTTATCGCTGATTCAGCCAACGATTGTGAAATTATAAGCCTGTTGTTCGCTCCGGTTATCCTCTGAATGTGAATCTGTTTCTGCAGGTTGAGCAATCTGGCATTGTTAAGGTTATAGTAATTGACCCATGATACAACCAGAAGAACGAATGCGATTACAATAAAAAGATAGATTCCTGTAATGTTTCCGTTAGGTTCGATTTCCCTGTCTTTATCAGAAAACAGATGGATATCAGTAATCTTCTGAAGGTAAGGAGTATATGTTTCCTGCTCTGTGACTTTTACTACATCCTTCAGAAAGGAAGGAAACTGTGATAAGATTTCATCCGGAGTAGTGTTCTTCTTCAGCAAAATATAGACATACGCCCAGTATGGAGGTTGTTCAGGTTTGGCAAATGATGTAAGAATATCAAAATGAATATGTGAATTGGAAGGCGTATCTTTCATCACACCTTTAATTATAAACGTGCCAAATTTTGTATCCTGTTCGCCTGATAATAAAAGAGGTTGTCCAATTGGATTAGTGTTACCAAAACACTTATTGGCAAGCGATGATGATATTACAGCAGAATATGGCTCGCTTAAAGCCTTTTCAATATCTCCCGAAAGCAAATCGATATTAAAGACTTTAAAAAAATTTGTATCGGTTGAGAAAATCCTGTCGGAATAGAATTTGTTTTCTCCGGCTTTTATTGCAGTTCGCCTGTAAGGTTCCAGCCTCACCATCTGATCAATCTGAGGAAAAACCTTTGGCATCTCCCAGATCCAGGTTTCATAGCATCGGGCAAAATGGATACGATTTCCGTTGAAATTGGTTTCAAATGTAAGTCTGTAGATACGGTCAGAATCGGGGAGATGCTTATCGTAACTTAACTCGTTTTTCACCCATATTATTACAGCAACGGAACATGCCAGACCGATGGCAAGTCCGGTGATGTTCAGGATAGTATAGCTCTTCATTTTGAAGAGGTTTCGGAGAATAAGTTTTAGGTTTAGCATATTATAGTGTCAATTTATTATTAATCCTGCAAATCTTCCCTATTTCTACCCCCTAATCCCCCAAATGGGGGACTTTCTTGCTGTAAATACATAGGATACTCAACACTTACACCTTTCATTTTAATCTATCTATATTTTTAAAATATATCTACATCAAAACCAAGTTTCCCATTTCTACCCCTCCAAGCCCCCATTTTGGGGGTTAAGAGGCGGAGCAGAAGACCCCCATTTGGGGGATTTAGGGGGTGGATTATTCGTATCGCAATGCCTCCACCGGGTTCATTGTTGCAGCCCTCCAGCTTTGCCAGCTGACTGTTAGCAGTGCTATTCCAAGGGCAATTATTCCTGCAGCTGCAAATATCCACCAGCTTAACTCAGTTTTATATGCAAAATTTTCGAGCCATTTGTGCATGAAGTACCACGCTATAGGGCAGGCAATGATAAAAGCAATACCGACCCATTTTACGAAGTTTTTATTCAACATTAGCAAGATTTCAAAGACTTTAGCTCCGTTAACTTTACGGATTCCGATTTCTCTTATCCGGCGCTGACTGGCAAATAATGACATTGCTAAAATTCCAAGACAACAAATAACTATAGCACATCCGGCAAAAAGAGAAAAGGCATGACGGAACTGAAGTTCGGATTGGTACATATTCTCAATTGCCTGATCTAAAAAGGTTACATCAACCGGGAAAGATGGAGAGAGTTCCGAGGCAGCGGCTTTTATATCCCTGATCAAAATGTTCAGTGATTTAAAACTGGCAGTATGGAGGTTTACCAGACAATAAGACGCATAAGGCTCATTTCTTATTGCCAGGGATGTTATAGATTTATTGACAGGCTTGAAATGAAAATCTTTCACGACGCCAATTATCTCATACTCACGATTGCTCATATTGAACTTAATACCGAGAGGATTACCAATATTGTGTTCACGAAGGAATGCTTCATTCACCACAACTTTCAATTTATCCGTAGATAGGGTGTCCGTATAAAACCGGCCTTTTAATAATTTTAGTCCCATAATCCTGAAAAAAACTGCATCGGCACTCAGTAAATCAAAATTCAACTCTTTTTTTTCTCCATTAAAGTCCATTTGGACTCTCCTGTATGACATGTCTTTCCCCGGGTAAAACTGTGAAAAAGAAACTTCATCTATTGCAGGTATTTCGAGAAGGAGCTTTTTAAGTACTTCTTTTTTCCCGTCCAACTGCTGTGTTATTTTTACAGAGATGATATTATTTTGATTAAAACCAAGATTGGAGCTGCCGAAACTGACCTGCTTTTGAACAAGAACCGTAAAAGCGATTAAAATAATGGCTATTGTAAATTGCATGGTTACAAGAACACCGCTGAACCTGGATCCCGATTTCAAAGGGTGTAAAGTGTTTTTCAGATTGTTAATGGCTTTAGAAGAAGAAATCCTCAAAGCTGGTATCAAGCTGAAAATTACACTTAGAACAAGTATACTTGTTAAGGAACTGATAATATATCCTGGAGAAGAAGTCACGCTTGAACTATAGTTTATACCTGTATAATTACTGATTCCGGTGTTGATTATGTTCACAAGATCTGTTGCAATCAGGAGAGCAGCCAGGAAAAAGATAAATGCCTCCGCGAGCACATTAAGCAGTATGGTTGACCGGCTGACTCCGATAATCTTTAAAACGCCGGTTTGCCTGATTCTTTGAAGCCATTGAGATGATGAGATATTGAAGAAATTGACCAATGCTATAATTAGGACCAGGACAGCTACCATTAACAGGATCATAACTTTTTTCTTATCCCCGGTAATGAGATAGTCATTCCCTAGCAGTGCAAATTTTGAAAAGTAAACTTTTTTCAATGGCACAAGACTGGCGTCTTTATATTCCTTTTGATAGTTTTCAGGGATAATATTCAGAATGGTTTTTCCCGCATCAACTGGATTTGTTCCATTATTTAAAAGAAGAAACGTCTGGAAATCACACCATCCCCAGTCAGTAAATTCTCCACTTTCTCCCTGGACAATTTTCTGGGTGGTCATAGAAGAAACCGCGCTCAGGGAAAGGCAGGAATTCGTTTCCGGCTCTTCTATAACTGCACACACTGTAAGTTCTTTGCTGTTATTGAATTTTATTATTTTCCCCACTGATTCTGCACGGCCAAAAAGTTGTTCAGATAATTTTTTTGTAATCACAACTGTCATCGGATCCTTCAGTGCAGATTGCTGATCTCCTTCAATAAACTTGTAACTGAACAATTTAAAAAAACCTTCATCCGCAAATAGCAAGTGAGAAGTGATAGGATCTCCATTTTCTGTCTGAAATACGGGAGGCTCCCAGGTTCCTGTTATCCTGATTGCCGCTTCTACCCCGGGAACTTTAGCATCAATATTTTCTTTCAGGATCCCGGGTGTATAGATCCTGTCTGCCGATGGACGATACAAATAGACCCGGTCTCCATTCTTATGATTTCTGTCAGTGGTAAGTTCGCTGTAACAATAAACTGAGAGAATGATTACCAATGTAAAACTGACAGCTAAACCCAGCAGGTTTATCAGATTGGTTACCGGTCTCCGGATAAAATTCCGGATTATTGTTTTAAACAGATATTTCATTTTTTTAAAAGTCTATTGTTATTATTTCAATATCTTTCTTTTGCTATTCTGGGTTTCAACTCACTATATTTTTTAGGTGGTAGATTATTCGTATCGCAATGCCTCCACCGGGTTCATTGTTGCAGCCCTCCAGCTTTGCCAGCTGACTGTTAGCAGTGCTATTCCAAGGGCAATTATTCCTGCAGCTGCAAATATCCACCAGCTCATACTGGTCTTGTAAGCAAAATTCTCTATCCATTTATTCATAATAAATACTGAGACGGGGACCGCAATCAGATATGCCAATAGCACACCAATTATGAATTCTTTATTTAGCATTCTCATTATCTCTGAAACCTTTGCCCCATTGATCCGGCGAATACCTATTTCTTTTGTTTTATTTATAGTAACCTGCATTATCTGTCCAAACATACCCAGACAAGTAATTATAAATGCAATAAGTGAAAACATGGCTATTGCTTTTCCCTGCTGATCTTCTTTATGATAAAGAGAATTAAAATATTCATCCAAAAATGTATAAGAGAATGGTGTACCTGGCAAAATCGATTTCCATATTCCATGAATTACTTTCATTTGTTCGTCTAAATTTCCCGGTAGTAATCTTATATTTAATAATGAATATTGATATGAAAATATGAGGCAAACAGGTTCAATCTCTTTATGCAGAGAGGCAATGTTAAAATCTTTCACTACCCCGACAATATTGTATCCATTTTCTTTACCATTGTTAAATCTCCTGTTTTCCAGATTTTCCCAACCAAATATTTTAAGCGCTTTCTCATTAATATAACATGATTCGTTAAAGTCCCCATCCAAAAGCTTCCTGCCTTTAACCAATTCAATGTCAAAAGTTTCAAGAAATTGACGGTCAATATAAATACAATTAAACATGAGGCCTTCCGTTTCAGGGACGGACATATGATTCCTTATCAGACCAGGTCCTCCATTGCTAAAAGAAGAACTTTTTACAAATGAAAGATTACTAATCTGCTGTTTCAGTGCCGGTTTATTCTGAAAATCATATGGGATATCCAACCTTAATAATAACTCTTTATCAAATCCCAAATCAGTAGTTTTTACATAAATCAATTGTTTTTGGATAAATGCCAGGCATATAAGCAGAATCATAGATATGGCAATCTGAAAAACAGTAAGTAACCTCTGTCCTAACCTTTTCCCGTGTTTTAATCCTTTTTTCCCGAAAAGAGTCTGAACATCGGAATGTTTGATAATATAAGATGGGGCCAACATAGATACCATAACTACGATCAGTATTATAGCACTGAACAGAGTTGATATCTGCCAGGAAAAAAACCATCTGAACTCAAGTTTCGAGTCAAGTAATTTCTCAATTAATGGAAGAATAGCAGACGCGAGGTAAAGAGCTGCAAAAAAAGAAACAAGTACTGTTAAGGCTATGTCAATATAGAAATACTGTTTTAATTGATTGCTGTTTGCACCATTTGTGATCCTTATTCCTATAATTTTCAGAGTGCTGAAGTACTTTGACAATGTAAAAATAATATAGTTAATAACTGAAAGTAACAGGATAAGTAAAGCAGTTGAAATGAAAATATATATAATACCTGTACTTCCTGATCTGTTATCATTCTCTTTAATACCTGGTATCAGGTAAATTTTAACTAATGGCTGAAAATGGACGCCTTTTGTATTTGATTTGTTTGTGGGGAATTCTGAATTTACCTTCTTTTGAATTGATGAAGCATCTTTTTTTGCATTAATAAGAACATAAAGATCTACGGGATTATAACAAATATTACCTTTTTCAGTGCCATGGCAAGTTTGTGAGAACCGCAGTTTTTCATTTTCACTATTAAAAAAAACATCAGCTCGCAGACTTGAGTTTTCGGGCATGTCTTCTACAATAGCACTGATGCGTAGTTCGAGAGAATTATCAAAATGTACAATCTCACCCAGTACATCTGTTTTCCCGAATACCTTATTTGCAGTGGATCTTGTAATCACTATTGAATTCAAATCCGAAAATGGTTTATCCTTATCTCCAACCAGAACGTGTAAGGTAAAAATCCGGAAGAAGTCATTTTTAGTGGAGATGATCTCTTTAATAAGTACATAATCAGTTCTCTTGACAGATTTGATGTGCATTGGAAGATTGAGACCAGAATAATATACAGGTGCTGCCTGGGTGATATCCGGAAATTTTTCCTTTAATTCAGACGCGATATCATAATCCATTTTGGAACTATTACTGGTCGAGTCTATTAACCTGTAAATGTTTTTATGGTTATCAAAACCTGTGTCAACAGTAAATTCCTTAAAAATGAATAATGATAATACAATACAAACAGTAAAACCGACTGTAAATCCTGTCAGGTTTAGAATAGAAAAAAGTTTGTTTTTTCTTAAATTTCTTAAGGAGGATTTCAGATTATACAATAACATGGTAATAAGTTTTAGTTTTTAATATATCATTCATACCTAAGTAACTCCACACTGACGCTTCGGTCAGTGTCTCCGCTCTACTCACTACTCGTATCGGAGAGCTTCAACAGGGTTTCTTGTCGCTACCCTCCAGGTTTGAGAACTAACTGTTAATAATGCTACGATTAAAGCAATGACTGGTCCTGCTAAAAATGCCCAATATGGTATAGGAGCGCGGAAATTAAACCTTTCCAGAAAGTTTTTCCCCAACAGCATTGCGATAGGCAAAGCCATAAAAAAGGCGATGGTCAGCCATTTTGTATAACTGGTCAGCAATAGGCGCATGACGGATGAAGTTGTTGCTCCATTGGCCTTCCTGAGTCCAATTTCTTTGGTACGGTTTTCGGAAGTGAAAGAAGCGAGTCCAAACAATCCCATACAAGCCAGCAAGAGTGCAATAATGAACGCCAGGCCAACCAGGTTAGAGGGAAGACTCAGGTCGGAATAGGGTATGAGGTCACGAAATAAAGTTGCCTGAAACGGTCCATCGGACTCGTAATGCCGGTAAACTGTCCTTATTTCGCTGGTGATCTCGGGGAATGAACCTGATGAATACTTAACAAGGACGATTGGTCGGTCTTCGGATTTTATGTGCATAATGGTAGGCACAAAAGGTCCGGCAAGGTCAATGGAATGAAAGTCTTTAAAGACACCGATTATAGTTCCTTTTCGCCCGTCAAGAGTAATTGTTGAACCAACTGGATTTTTGTTTTTCATCACTTCGGCAGCTATATCATTGATCATATAGGCGTTAGAATCCGTAGAAAAAGAAGTATTAAAAAATCTTCCTTCAACCATTTTTACTTTCACGGCTTTGTTATAATCAAAATCAGAATTGACACACCAGAAATGGAGTTTTTCCGAAACATCTTTTCCTTCCCAATTCACCTCACTCGAAACCCTTGCTCCCCGAGTCGGAATGCAGTTGGTGAAACTGACGGCATCAATGCCCGGAATGGCAAGCAATTCGGCCTTAACACTTTCGGCATGGCTCTGCATGTTGATTGAGTTGTCCAGAACGATGAGCTTGTCCTTATCCACTCCGACATCGTAATTACGCATGTAGCTATCCTGGGTCTTGATAATCATCATGCAAATAATCAGAACGATAGGTATGACAAATTGAAATACGATAAGGCTTTGTCTAAAAATACTGTAACTGTGGCCGGTGATTTTTTTCCCTTTGAGCGAATCGATAGGGTTGAATGATGCCAGATATAAAGCAGGAAATAATCCGGAAATCAAGGCGGTAAATAAGGTAATGGTAATAAAAAATGTAATCATATTGAAGTCCAGCAACCGCATATGAACATTGAAGTTAAACATTGTATCGAAACCGGCCAGAAGCAACCGGACCAAAATGACCGCGCTTAATAGGCTTATCAGCGTTATAATCAATGTTTCGCCAAGGAACTGAAGGACAACGGTCGATTTGCCCGAACCTGCTACCTTTTTGATCCCTACCTCCTTGTACCTCCTGAGATTTAAAGCGATGGCGAGGTTAATAAAATTGAAACACGCAATTAAAAGAATGGCAAAACCTATGGTACCGATAATTACAATGTTTTGCATTTCTTTCCAAACCCTTTTCCCACCGGCGTAAGAGTACAAAATTTGTTCTTTCAGGGGAAATAAAAAAAGCTCCTGGCTTAAGGTTGTTTCCTGATTTTTGATTAGATTTTTGATCTTGTTTTCAACGAACTTGTTGTTAACATTATTCTTCAGCAAAATCCAGGTTTGGTTAGCTGTTGCTCCGGTTTCACTCGCCCAACTGTTATCAGCCAGGAATTTTGAAAAAGGAATTACAAAGTCAAACTGCAACATCGATTGCCTGGGAACTTCATGAAACACTCCGGCAACTATATAAGCTTCACGCTTGCTTCCATCTTTGAGAATCAGAGTTTTACCTACACAATCAGGGCTTTCAAAGAATTTAGTTGCCATACGTTCTGAAATTACAATTGAGTTCAGATTGGTCAGCACATTCAGTTTGCCAGCCTGGACAAGTGGAAAAGTAAAGACATTAAAGAAATTATTGTCGGCATAGAACCCTTTCTCAGTAAATGTTTTATCATTACTGATGAAGGAATAATCTCTTTCAGCAATCCGGGTCATCTCCTCTATTTCAGGAGCCTGCTCTTTCAGCACATCAGTCAGCGATGCCGATAGATATTCTTTCGGAAAACGATCACCGTTAAAATAGGTCACATAGGCATCAACCGCATACAATCGGTTGTAGTTTTCATGAAACTTGTCGTAACTAAAAACATTCAGGATATAGAGCACCGTAATAATTGCACAGGTGAGTCCAAACATCAGACACACAAAATTAAGTATGCTATAGGTTTTTTTGCGCCACAAGTAACGTAATGCTATTTTGAAAAAACTTTTAATCATACCGATACAAATTAATTATTTTATTCATATCGCAACGCCTCCACCGGATTCCTTGTTGCAGCCCTCCAGCTCTGCCAGAAATCCACCCCTAAATCCCCCAGGGGGGACTTTTAATTCTGCTCTTGATCTCATTTTCTATATTTTTTATTACTTCTTCAATGTTATTTTCAACTTCTGAATTCGTAAATCTGATGACTTTGATAGAATATTTTTCCATTTCAGCTGAACGTCCGTCATCATATTCTCTTTGCTGATTATGAATTTCTCCATCTATTTCAATAACTAACCTTACTTCATGACAATAGAAATCAGCTATAAAGAAATCAATTGGATGTTGTCTCCGAAACCGAAGTCCGTTTATTTGTTTAAGTTTTAGTCTTTCCCAAAGTAATTTTTCACACATTGTCATATTTTTTCGAAGGATTTTGGCTACAGACAAAGTCTCAGAATTTGCTCCATAATACATCGATTTCTCCAGTTCTTTCATCACTTGAAGTAATTATAGCGTTTATAAAGCCCCCCTTGGGGGGTTTGGGGGTAAATTATTCATATCTGAGTGCTTCTACCGGATTCCTTGTTGCAGCTCTCCAGCTCTGCCAGCTCACTGTTAACACTGCAACCAGAATAGCAGAAATAGCCGCAACTACAAAAATCCACCAGCTTAATTCTGTCTTGTAAGCGAAGCGGTTTTGCCAGTTCGACATTAGATAATATGAAACCGGAAGCCCTATTAATAAGGATAGAAATACCCACTTTACAAAATCTTTATTTAGCAGATATATTACTTCAGATACTGAAGCTCCATTTACCTTTCTGAGTCCGATTTCTTTGGTTTTCCTGGCTATCCTGATCAATGCTATTCCAAAGAGTCCCATTATTGCCAGAACTGATGCCAGGATTGAGAAAGCCCCCATTATTTTAGACTGATTTCTCTCTGTTGAATAGAAGGCTTTCATGTCATCGGTAATATAACTTACCTCAAATACTTCATCGGGGTCAATCTGGGAATATATTTCCCGGAGTCTGTTTTTAATTGCTTTATCATTTGTCCCATCTGTTTTTACTGCAACAAGTCCCATTTTCTCAGGGTTCTGCTGAAGGATTACAATTGGCTGAATGAGGCTGTGAAGGGAATGAGAAGGAAAATCTTTCACAATACCTTTTACATAGAATACATTAAGGTAATTGTCCCCCACTTTAATATTATATTTTTTAGCGCTTGATTCGTTAAACAGAACTTCCAACCTGGCAGTTTGGTAAGGGCCGAATGTAGAACCTTCTATTAACTCAATATTAAGCATCTCTGTCATTCCTTCACCCATTATCAAACCGTCAAATTTCATTTTCTCACCTTCCGGATTAGCTAATGTTATAGGCAGAAAATAGTTGAAAGGAGGAATAAAAGATCCGCCAGCAACTTTTGTCACCCCTGGCACCCTCTTCATCTCATTACAGATTGTTGTAAATCCTGCCTGTAATTTGGGAGAGTTCAAATAGGTTACCAGAATATTCTTTGGATCTAACCCTTTCAGGTTAGTCAGGGAATATCTGATTTGTTTTGTAACGGTTAAAACACTTACTACCAAGACTATGTATATGCTAAAATGAAATATAAGAAAGGAATAGTCCCACTTTTTCGACCTTACTTTTTCTGATGTTTTTCCCCAGAGTAATAGAAGTGAAGGGGTCCTGGAAATTTTATAGCCAATCAGCAGACCTGATATTGTTCCTGTAAAAATCACAACAGAAACTAAAAGTAACCACATTAATGGATTGGAGAAAACATCACTTGATAAGGTTCTGTTCAGAGTGCTGTTAATAAAAGTCATCCCTGAATCAATTACAAAGGAAGCCGGAATAAGACTAAGAATTGTTAAAAGTAAAGATTCAAGTAATATCTGTTTCCGAAGAGCATTTGGAGAAGCCCCCATTACTTTTCTGGTCCCCAGTTCACGAAGTCTGTCACATGTGGCAGCCCTTGTGAGAAAAATATAATTTGTAACTGAAATAAGCAGAATAATGAATGAGATTAACCAATAATATTTAAGTTCATTTGAATTTCCTGTCCTGACCGCCGAAAGCCCACCGGTTAACCCTGCTGATTTTAAGTAAATTTCGCTTACCGGTTGAAGTCTGTACTTCCACTCTTTAACATTTTGGTCGTTTTGGAGTTCTTTATATTTTTCCATTTTTGAAACTAACGCCTGCTTGTCAGTGTTCTTTCCAAGAACGACATATGAGAATAGAACAGGGTTGTTCCAGTTCAAAGCTGACGCAGCAAGTCCATCCCCAAACTGTCCTAATTGAGCCTTAAAATTGACGAACATTTTTTCAGAAAGCTTTATGTTTGCTATGAATTTGGGAAAAAGCGTTGAATTTGAAGGGAACTCCTTATAGATTCCAGTGACAGTTAGACTAAAAATTTCAGCAGGGTTAAGTTTTACAAACAAGAGAGATCCAAGAGGTGAAATCTTACCAAATAATCTGATGGCTGTATTTTCGGAAATTGCAACTTCATTTACAGAAATTGCAGGAATTCCGGCAATAAGTTTTATCCCCATAATTTTGTAAATAGAGGTGTCGGAAAACGAAAAATTCGATTCATAGGCCATTGCGTTCTTAGCTTTTCCTATCGACACATTATAAGCCTGGTAAAATCTGAAATACTCTTTTACCTCCGGAAAATCTTTTTTCATCTCCTCTGCTAATGGGAAAGGGGTAATATATGTCTGACCAAATATTATCCTGTTAACATTGCGGTATCCTGGAATAAATCTGTCAAAGGAAGTCTCATGAACTATTAAAGCAAGTAGAAGGATTATGGATCCTAAACCTATTCCAAGCCCCAGGAAGCTGATTGCCGATTGAACTCTGTTGCGTTTAATGTTCCTTACTGCAATTTTAAAGTCTGTAGTTATCATGGTAGTGTAGTTTTATTTCATTCCCAGAGCTAAAATAATGCCATGATTATAAGTAGCTAATAAATAATTACATAATTAATGTTTATAATTCAAGTAGTAAATATATTATACATTGATGCGTAAAAATATTTTACAAAGAATTGGTTTTATCTAAGGAATTTGATAATTTTACTCTCCTGATTTATACCCCCCAACACCAATAGGTGTAAATCAACCCCCCAACCCCCCATTTGGGGGGCTTAAGATAAGACCGGGGAAAAACTAAGTCCCCCATTTGGGGGTCCCGATAGCTATCGGGATAGGGGGTAGAAAGCAGTGGAATTTCGAGAGTAGATTACTCATATCTCACCGCCTTCATGGGATTTCTTATCTCTGTCCTCCATTCCTGTTTCCTACTCATGTTTTAATATATCAACAGGATTTAAGTTGGCAGCTTTAAGTGTTTGTGACAAAACCGTCAATATTCCAATTATAAACACAATAACAATACCAGTAAGGATTGTACCTGCCCCGAAGGTGACATGGTAGGCAAGGAACTTAAGCCAGGTTGCATTCAATAAATATGCCAGAGGTGCAGCTATCATAGCAGCAATTACAAGCATCCTGATAAATGTCCGGCCAATATGCAATGCTACACTTCCCGATTGGGAACCAAAAACTTTTCTGACACCGATCTCTCTCAGCCTTGTCTGAATGCTATACATAGCCATACCAAACAGACCAAGACATGCTACCACTATTGCCAGGATTGCTGTAAAACCAACAGTATATAATACATCTCCAAATATGCTATAGAACTCTTTTATGTCATATTCAAGAAATGAACCTTTAAGATCATGATACGGATCAATTGATGTCCAGGCACTTTTAAACCTGGATAAGGTGGCCTCTCTATCCTGTGTGTTGATCCTTAGCACGGCAATATTATATTGTTCAGGATTCATCCTGATAATAAGCGGTTTAACCGACATAAATAATGCCGTATATTTATAGTTATCAACTACCCCAATGACCTTTACGGGCAGCGTATCATAGATTAATATGTCCTGTCCCACTGCATCCTGAAGAGATTTAAACTTAAAATATTCAACGGCCTTTCGGTTGATAACTACCAAATTGGTATTCATGTCCGGATCTCTCGGAAAATCTTCTCCGGCAATGATTTTTATACCCATAGTACTGAGGTAGTACGGATCGACTGAAAAATAGTCAGCATCGTATGATTCATCTTCAGGTTTAGCTTTGATTTTAGTGGGCCAGGTGTTACCTATTCCGGGAATATGAGATCCTGCTGAAATTGAAGTAACCTCGGGGAACTGACTATATTGATCTTTTACTTTTGAGAACTGCAGACCATTCAGTTTGATATTATAAACTATGTTCTTGTCAAATCCGAGATCACTTGTTAACATATAGTTCATCTGCCTGTATATCAGAATTATTGATATAATGAATATTATGGAGAAAGTGTACTGGGCCACGAGTAGTATTTTCCTGAAAGTAACTCTTTTTAAGAGCTTTATATTGGAAGAAGCTTTAAACACTTTTACCGGATTCAGGTTAGAGACATAAAATGCAGGAATTATTCCGGCAACTATTCCTGTGGTTACTGCAAAAATGAAATATGCCACATAACTAATTGTATTATGATGGGGATCAATCTTTAAAATCGTCATTAGCTTCATTCCTGAAAAAGCAGGAACAAGCAACTGAAGAATCATATCGGCAAAGAACACTGAAATAAGTGAAAGAACTACTGCTTCTGTAACAATCTGAAAAATCAGCTGACCTGATGATGCTCCAAACGATTTTCTTACTGCATATTCTTTTACCCTCGTCAGAGATCGTGCTATTGAAAGGCTTGTATAATTGAAAGCAGCTGAAAACATAATTATAATAGCCAATCCGGCAAAGAAAATTACAAAAGGTTTTGACAGGAACATCCCTATTTCATTTGCAAGCAGAGGGCCCGGAACTATACTGGAAAGAGGAGTACTGTAAAATGAGAGATTTGCCTTTTCATTTCCATAATACTTCAGCTTACTGATCTTCGCCAGAGCAGTGTCAAGATCACTTTGTCTTGCATTTTTATTTAGTAACAGATAGATATAACTTGAGCCAATTGATTCCCAGTTATCTGTGATCTCATTTATCTTGCTTCCTTTCTCAAGTGAGGAAATTGTTGAAGATGAAATCAAAGCATCAAACTGAATATGAGATTTATGTTTCGTATCAGCAATCACTCCCGTTACTTTCAAAGTACCGAATTTTTCGAAAGAGATTGTTTTACCGATTGGTTCAAAATCACCAAAGAATTTTTTAGCCATCTCCTCGGTAATAACTATTGTTGATGGCTCATTAAGAGGATTTGATTCTGAATTAATCTTTAGTTTAAAATCAAAAAGATTGAAAAATGAGGGAGTTGCAAAAAAGGCAGCAACATCAAATCTTTTTTCATTGCCGGTACCTTCTGCAGTATATTGGTTGTTCAGTGCAACAATTTCCTCAACAAAAGGATAATTATCTTTCAATTCTTTTGCCAGCGGCCATGTTGCAGATGCATATTTATTAAACGACGTCTTGCTCAGATTGTCCTTAGATTGAATTCTGTAAATCCGATCGCGGTTCTTATGGAAGTTATCGTATGAAAACTGGTCCTGCAGGACCAAAATTATAAGCATACAGACAGCCATACTTATTGATAATCCGAAGATATTGATTATTGAGAAGCTCCTGTGTTTAAATAAACTTCTGAATGCTGTGAGAATGTAATTTTTAAGCATAATATTCTGGGTTATAAAATTATTTTATTCATATCGCAAAGAGTCCACTGGATTTCTGGTTGCAGTTCTCCAGCTCTGTGAGCTGACAGTTAGCACTGCAATCAGAATTGCCGAAATACCTGCAATTGTAAAAATCCACCAGCTTAAATCTGTCTTATACGCGAATCTGTTTTGCCAGTTCGACATAAGATAATACGAAACAGGGATCCCTATTAATAAGGATACTAATACCCACCTGATAAAATCTTTATTAAGTAAAAATATTACCTCAGCTATCGAAGCTCCATTTACCTTTCTGAGTCCTATTTCTTTTGTCTTACGTGTAATGCTGATCAATGCTATCCCAAATAAACCCATAAATGCCAGAACTGTTGTCAAAATGGAGAAGGCTCCCATTATTCTGGCCTGGTTTTTCTCATGGGAATAGAGATCTTTCATCCGTTCAGCAAGATACTTTACTTCAAAAATTTCATCAGGAGCAATCTGATTATATAACTCCCTGAGTCTTAGTACGATTGTTTTATCATTTGTGCCATCGGTTTTTATGACTAGAAATCCCATTTTAGCAGGGTTCTGCTGAAGAATTACCATAGGTTCTATCGAAGTATGAAGGGAATGGGAGTGAAAATCTTTTACGATTCCTCTTATTTTAAATATCCCCAGATATTTATCTCCAACTTTTAAATTATATTTTTTAGCGCTGGACTCATTAAAAAGAATTTCATAAGCAGAAGAGTTGTAAGCACCAAAAGGAAGACCTTCAATTAGTTCTATATTGAGCAACTCTGTCATCCCTTCACCCATAATCAATCCTTCGAACCTGTCTATTTCACCTTCTTTATTCTTTATGGGTAAAGAAAAATAATCAGTAAAAAATGGAATAAATGAAGAACCTGCAACTTTCTTCACCCCTGGAATTCTTTCCATTTCACTGCAGATTGAGCTAAAACCCGATTGTAAAGCCTGAGAATTCAGTTCGCTAATAAGAATATTATCCGGATTAATTCCTGAATATTTAGTCTGAGCATATTTGACCTGTTTGGTAACAGAAATGACACTGACCACCAATATAATATAGACACTAAAATGGAAAATTAAATACGAGTAATTCCAGTTTTTCGATCGTGATTTTACTGAACTCTTACCTGAGAGCAATACCAGAGGAGAAATCTGTGAAATGTTATAACCAATTAACAGCCCCGATATTGTACCTGTAAAAATAACCACTGAAAGAAGCAATAGCCACATTACAGGATTGGAAAATACTTCATTGCTTAAAGTTTTGTTCAGAGTAGTGTTGATAAAAGTCATGCCTGAGTCAATTACAAAAGAAGCAGGAATCAGACTTAGAAGTGTAACAAGATTCGATTCCAGGATGATTTGTCTCCTAATATTTTTTGATGATGCGCCAAGTACTTTCCTGGTTCCAAGTTCCCGTAGTCTGTCAGAAGTAGCTGCCCTTGTCAGGAAGATATAATTTGTAACAGAAATCAATAATATCAGGAAGGAGACAGACCAATAATATTTAAGCTCATTTGCATTACCTGCCCTGAAGAATTGAAATCCTTCCAGATATCTGTCTGACTTTAAGTATATATCACAGACAGGTTGAAGATCGTATTTAAGCTTCTTAGAGGTTTCACTGCTGATCAACTCCCTGTATTTCTGCATTTTGGAAACCAGTGTTTTTATATTTGCATTTTTATCAAGAACTACATACGTATAAAACGTCGTTAAATCCCAGTTTAAATTAATAGTTCCGCTGCCATATTCACCTAACCGGGTAATAAATATCCCAAACAGTTTTTCAGAAAGTTTTATTGTTGCCAGAAAATCAGGAAAAAGTGTTGAATTTGCAGGGAAATCTTTATAAACACCAGACACAGAAAGGTCTATAAATTCATTATTAAGTTTGACCCTCAAAATTTCACCAACTGCCGGAGTATTACCAAAATATTTCCTTGCCATTTTTTCTGATATGGCAACCTCTGTATAAGACTTTGCCGGCGTCCCTGCAAGTAATTTTATTCCAAGGATCCTGAAGATTGAAGAGTCTGAAAA
The DNA here is from genome assembly GCA_037127735.1 of Bacteroidota bacterium. Taxonomy (GTDB): domain Bacteria; phylum Bacteroidota; class Bacteroidia; order Bacteroidales; family VadinHA17; genus LD21. The sequence continues at coordinate 14,259 of JBAXXU010000036.1, read as the reverse complement.
AGCAAATTCCTGATTTCCACCATATTCGTTTCTTTTTATATTCCTGACTTGTACAATATTTGCCTGGTTAATTCTGAAAAAGTCTTTTACCTCAGGAAAATCTTTTTTCATTGCATCGGCCAATGGATATTGTGCAAAAGAATTTGAACCAAATATTACCTTATAAACATTTGGATAATCAGGGATGAACCTGTCGAAAGACTTTTCATGAACTATTAGTGACATTAAAAGTATCATACTGCCAAGTCCTATTCCCAGTCCAAGAATACTGATTGAAGATTGAACTTTGTTGCGTTTAATGTTCTTTACCGCTATTTTAAAGTCTGTAGTTATCATGGTATTTTAGTTTTATTGCATTCCCAGAGCTAAAATAATGCCATGATTATAAGTAGCTAATAAATAATTACATAATTAATGTTTATAATTCAAGTAGTAAATATATTATACATTGATGCGTAAAAATATTTTACAAAGAATTGGTTTTATCTAAGGAATTTGATAATTTTACTCTCCTGATTTATACCCCCCAACACCAATAGGTGTAAATCAACCCCCCAACCCCCCATTTGGGGGGCTTAAGATAAGACCGGGGAAAAACTAAGTCCCCCATTTGGGGGATTCAGGGGGTAGAAAGCTGGGGAGTTTAGGAGGTTAATATGCATATTCCAAAAGGTAATATCCTGATTGTTGACGACAACAAGAGTATCCTGAGTACTCTCGAAATTCTTCTTTCACCGGAATTTCAAAACTTGACGTTACTCTCGAATCCAAACCAAATACCCACCGAATTGAGGAAAATGGATTACAACATTGTTATCCTCGACATGAATTTTCAGGCAGGTGTCAATACCGGCAATGAAGGAATTTATTGGCTGGGCAGAATTAAAGAGACAAACCCTGATGTATCGGTAGTGATGATTACGGCATATGGAGATATTGATATAGCTGTAAAGGCGCTGAAAGCAGGTGCATCGGATTTTGTTCTCAAACCCTGGGATAATGAGAAACTGCTGGCAACACTGAAACTTGCTTACCAGCTTAATTTCTCGAAGAAGGAGGTTAAACAACTCAAAGAAAGAGAGACCGGACTAAAAAAGGAGTTTAACCGCGATCAGAAATTTATAATAGGTACATCTCCTGAACTTCTAAAAATTCTTAGTCTGGCCCGGAAAGTTGCAAAAACCGATGCCAATGTTCTGATTACCGGAGAGAACGGAACAGGAAAAGAGCTGATCGCTCAGGAAATTCACCGCGCCTCAAACAGGGCAGGAGAAGTGTTGGTAAGTGTAGATATGGGAGCACTAAGTGAATCTTTGTTTGAAAGCGAGTTATTCGGTCATATGAAAGGTTCTTTTACTGACGCACGCGAAAATCGTCAGGGTAAATTTGAAATCGCTGACAAGGGTACTCTTTTTCTCGATGAAATCGGAAACCTCTCATTTCATCTTCAATCAAAACTTCTGACAGCAATTGAGAACAGACAGATTACCAGAATAGGATCAAATCAACTAATTCCAACTGATATACGACTGATCTGTGCTACGAACAAAAAGATTGATCACATGGTTCAAAACGGACTCTTCAGGGAAGATCTCCTCTACCGGATTAACACTATCCATATAGAACTGCCACCCCTAAGGGAACGGGGGAATGATATTATTATTCTTGCAGAATTTTTTCTTAAAAAATATGCATATAAATACAATAAACCAGATCTGAAAATCAATAATCAGGCGAATGAAAAACTGCTCAACTATCCATGGCCTGGAAATATAAGGGAACTTCAGCATACCATTGAAAAAGCAGTTATACTAAGTGAATCAGCAATTTTAAGACCCGAAGATCTGTATCTCAAAAGTTCCGGTTCAATAAAAGGCAGCGAACAATTCCCCACACTTGAAGAGATGGAAAAGCAAATGATTCACCAGGCTCTTGAAAAAAATAGCGGTAACTTCACAGCAGCAGCAGAACAGCTTGGAGTAACCCGTCAAACACTCTATAACAGACTTAAAAAATCTGACCGATGATAAGTAAAAGACTCTATTTTAGTATAATATTACGGGTTTCTCTCGTAGTTATATTGTCTCTTCTACTGGCATACTCGGGTTTATTTATGCATTCCATAAGGTTTTCGATAATCTGCATTCTGGTAATCGTTTTTCTGACGGCTGATTTGATTTCTTTTCTTAACAAGACCAACAAAAAGATAAGATATTTTTTCGATTCGGTCAAAAATGATGATTCAAATATCTCATTTTCTGTTGATGCAAATGATAATAGTTTTGATGAGTTATACAGGAGCATGAACAGAGTCAATAAACAGATTCAGCAGCTTAAAATAGAGAACAGGCAGCAGGAAGAATACTTCCAGATATTGCTTGAGCACCTGGCAGCAGGTATTATAACTTATAACAGCAAAGGGCATATTTTAAACGCTAATTCATCCGCGAAAAGATTACTCTCAGCAGATGTTCTGACTCATCTGCAGCAGATTGAACGGATAGATCAGAAACTCTTTCATACTATAAACACCATAAAGCCTTATGAAAGACGGCTGATAGCAATAAACAATGAACAAGGAGAAATACAACTATCGCTAAAGGCCACATCATTTAAGATTGATGCTGATGAGTTGGTAATTCTTTCAATCCAGGATATTAAGAATGAGCTTGATGAAAAAGAAATAGAATCGTGGATGAAGCTTATAAGGGTTCTCATGCATGAAATAATGAACTCCATTACCCCAATAACTTCCCTGTCTGAAAGTCTGTCAAAAATTTATAATAACGACGGAAATCCTGTACTTCCTGAACAGCTTACTGTTAAAACGATAGCTACAACTTTACAGGGTTTGAATGTAATTAAGGAGCAGGGAAGAGGCCTTATGTCATTTGTAGAATCGTACCGTGAGCTGACAAGAGTCCCTGAACCTGAAAAGAAATTATTTAAGGTAGCTGACCTGATGGCTCGTGTTCAGATTCTTTATAGTTCGCTTGAAAACAGTAGCAGGATTGATTTTTCAGTTTCTTTGAAAGATCCTGATTTTGAGATTATCGCAGATCAGAATCTTATTTCACAGGTGTTGATTAACCTTGTAAAGAATGCCCTTGAGGCAAATGAAAATAATCCTGAAGGAAAAATCAGGATTATTGCAGCAATTGATATTGAAAATCACCCTGGGATATGTGTCATTGATAATGGACCCGGAATTGCTGAAGAAATTCTTGATGAAATCTTTGTTCCGTTTTTTACTACCCGGCCAAACGGATCCGGCATCGGTCTCAGCATTTCAAAACAGATAATGAGAATGCATGGGGGAAATTTAAAAGTGAAGTCGGTTCCCAATAAGGAAACAGTTTTTTGCCTTAGCTTCTAATCGTACCTTATTGCTTTCACAGGTGTGATTCTGCTGATTAATTGTGACGGCACAAGAAGCATAACGATTATCGCGATCATTGTTCCTGCATTAAGCAACAGGATATGAGCCAGTTCAAGATTTACAGGAACCGTTTTAATATAATATGAGCTCGGATCGAGTTTGATCACCCCGGTTTTAAGTTGAATAAATGCAAGTCCGATACCGATCAGATTACCCCATAACAAACCTTTACTTATTAAATATGCAGCCTGGTAAATAAATACCCTTCGGATAGTAATATCTTCAGAACCGAGAGCTTTAAGGATGCCAATCATATTCGTTTTTTCAAGTATCAGGATAAGTAAACCTGAAATCATATTGAACCCGGCTACTATAAGCATAAGTAAAATAATTATGACAACATTGATATCCTGAAAATTCAGCCAGTCAAATATCTGTGGATATTTTGTCCTTATGTTGGTAACTTTGAACTTTGTATCTTCTTCAGTTATTTTATAACCTATCGCGTCCCTTACTGCCATGGTCATGGCATTTAAATCATCAAAATCATTAATGAATATTTCAAACCCGCTTACCTGGTCATCTTTCCATCCGTTAAGCTTTTTAATATGGCCGATATCGCAGAAAACGTAAATTTTATCGAACTCTTCAAGGCTTGTTTCATAGATGCCACTGACTGTAAATTTTCTCATACGCGGAGGATCCTGGATAAAATGCATGGCAAAAGAATCTCCGGTTTTTAGTCTGAGCATATCAGATATTTTTTTGGAAATGATCACTTTATCGGTGCGTACGGTATCAGAGACTGTGAAAGTTGAGCCATCAACCATGTTGCTTTTGAAGTAGTTCCAGTCGAAATCGCTTCCTATACCTTTCAGAACGACACCCTGGATCTCTTCATCTGTCTTAATAATCCCGGCTTTAGTGGCGAAGACCTGCAGATGCCTGATCCCCGGAATCTGTTTGATCTCCGGGATAAATTCCTGTGTATCACTTATTGGTGTAGTTTCGAATGAAATGTTCGAATCAAAGTTCATGATCTGGATATTGGATCCGAACCCGACAACTTTTTCCCTGATCTGTTGTTTGAAGCCGGTAAGTATAGCCACAGCAAGTATCATAACTGCAAGCCCCATGGCAATGCCAATTATGGCAATGACATTTATGGGACGGGAAAAAGATGTCTCTTCACGTCTTCCTTTTATCAGCCTCTGCGCTATGAAATATGGTAAATTCATATCTTTTATGAGGAGACAAAATTAAAAAAATTGAGCAATACTTTTTCCGTATTGTTTTAAAATATGAATTAACCGCAAAGCACTCAGAGTTGTTGCAAAGAACGCAAAGAGTTTATCATGTTATTGAATACTTTGCGTTCTTTGCTAAAACATGGCGCTCTTTGCGGTTAAAAAGAAATATTATAAATTAAGATTTTTTTTGATTTACCTTTGAAATAAAAAATTATATGAGAAGATTTATTTGTGCATACCTTGTTTTTTCAGTAGTCATCACATCGGCGTTGAGCTACGGAGCAAAAAAAACTCCCATCCCCGGATCATATCAGATTGAACTTTACCGCGATATGATTGAAGGAAAAAGAGTTGCAATAGTTGCAAACCAGACCTCCATGGTTGGGCAGACACACCTTGTTGACAATCTTTTATCAATTGGTACAGATATCAGGGTGATTTTCTCTCCCGAACATGGATTCAGACAACTTGCAGATGCAGGTGAGGAGATCAATGACGGTAAAGATCCTGAGACAGGGATCCGGCTGATAAGTCTTTATGGGAAACATCTGAAACCTACTGCCGAAAATCTTTCCGGGATAGATGTTGTAATTTTTGATATTCAGGATGTAGGTGCACGATTTTATACATACATATCAACACTTCATTATGTTCTTGAATCTTGTGCTGAAAACAAAATTAAATGCATAGTGCTCGACAGACCCAATCCGAACGGTTTTTATTTTGACGGAAATGTTCTTGATACGGCATTTAGCTCGTTTGTAGGGATTGATCCGGTACCAATTGTTCATGGAATGACTGTGGGTGAATATGCCCTGATGATCAATGGGGAGAGGTGGCTGAAGGGCGGAATTAAATGCGATCTTACAGTAATACAATGCAAAAACTATAGCCATAAAGCTTACTATATTCTTCCTGTAAAACCTTCACCAAACCTTCCGAATCAGAACGCTGTATATCTTTATCCGTCAATTTGTTTTTTTGAAGGGACAAATATTTCGCTCGGAAGGGGAACCCCATTTCCCTTTCAGGTTTACGGATCACCAGAACTTACGGACAGAGGATTCAGTTTTACGCCCGAGAATGTTCCCGGTGCAAAGAATCCTCCATTACTTGGCGTAAAGTGTTTTGGAACAGATCTAAGGGATGCAACAAATAACAATCTGGTTCCCAAACCGGAAATTAACCTCAACTGGGTTATTGGCGCTTATAACGATTTCCCTAAAAAAGATAAATTCTTTACCTCCTATTTTGACGTACTCGCGGGTGGTCCGGTTCTGCGGGAACAAATCCAGAAGGGGATGACTGCAAAACAGATACGGGAAACATGGAAAGAGGGCTTAATAAAGTTTGGCAAAATACGTGAGAAATACCTGCTTTATAAGTAGATGTCTTTTCGCTACGCTGTCTTAACGGGCTTCGCCCTGTCCTAACGCCCTTCGGGTTGTCTGCAGTTTTGCAGTCTTGTGACTTCAGGCTTTTATCTTTTTACCCCACGCTTCGCTCTGGGTCTACGCTTCGCTTCGACTTTTGTCTTTTGTCTTTTGTCTTTTGTCTTTTCCTCTTCCCTCACACCTCACACCTCAAGCTGTTTTCAGACCCTCCCGGGATAAACCTTAAGCGCCTCTGCAAGGATCATCATAGCGTTCTTAAGGTCTTCTATTTTAAGGACATAAGCAATACGTACCTCATTTTTCCCTGAGCCGGGGGTTGAGTAGAATCCGGAAGCCGGAGCAACCATAACGGTCTGATTATTATATTCAAACTCTTCAAGAAGCCATTGTGCAAACTTGTCAGCATCATCAACAGGAAGTTTGATAACTGAATAAAAAGCCCCTTTTGGTTTTGGACAATAGACCCCCGGGATTTTATTAAGAGCTTCTACCATATAATTTCTCCGTGCAGTATATTCTTTATTAACTTCTTCAAAATATTCATCGGGTGTATCGATAGAAGCTTCTCCAACTATTTGTCCGAGTCCGGGAGGAGATAGCCGGGCCTGGGCGAATTTAAGAGCAGTCGATATAACATCTTTGTTTTTTGTTATCAAAGCACCAATCCTGACACCACATTCGCTGTAACGTTTGGAAACAGAATCGAGCATAATTACATTATTCTCTATACCTTCAAGATTCATAGCAGAGAAATGTTCAGCCCCATCATAGCAAAACTCACGATACGCCTCATCTGAGAAGAGATATAGATCATGTTTTTTTACAATCTCTTTCAGATGAAGAAGTTCCTCCTTTGAATAGAGATACCCGGTAGGATTATTTGGATTACATACAATTATGCCTTTTGTTTTTGCAGTTATCTTTTTTTCAATCTCATTTATTGGAGGAAGGGCAAAATCTTCTGTAATATATGAGGTTACTGGAACTATTTTGATGCCGGCTGTTGTTGCAAAACCATTATAATTAGCATAGAACGGCTCCGGAGTAATAACTTCTTCCCCCAGATTAACGCACGACATAAGCGCAAATAGTATGGCTTCCGATCCTCCTGTTGTGATCAGCATTTCTGTATGATCGATATTAATTCCAATCTTCTGATAGTATGTTGTAAGCTTACGGCGATAAGATTCATTACCTGCTGAATGGCTGTACTCAATCACTTTCAGGTTTATGTTGCGAATCGCGTTTAAAGCTATTTCCGGAGTAGGAATATCAGGTTGTCCGATATTCAGATGATAAACTTTTCTTCCTTTACGTTTTGCTGCTTCCGAGTATGGAACAAGCTTCCTTATTGGAGAAGCAGGCATTGCTTTGCCTTTTTCGGATATTGTTGGCATATAAATAGTGTATTATGATCCTTAAATTTTTTGCAAAACAAAAGTAAGAAAAATCGAATATTAATTAGTTGAACAGGTTTATTTAAGAATACTATTATTTCACCACGGAAACAATGAGTAACACAGAGCAGAAAAATCCGTGTAATCCGTGGTCGAAATTAGAAATACTAATTGTAATTAACCAGGAGGGCGCAGGATACTTTGACTATTTCGCGACAATATTCGAAATTACAGTATCCGGCAAGGTCTTCAACAGTGTGATAATTAGGATCTATATAGTCTGAGGCGAAATAGATAGCTTTAAAACCATTTGTAAAAAAGGGATAGCTGTCACTCTGTTTATTATAGGTATTATCATTTTTATATTTCAGAACTGTGTATCTGCTGCACATCTCTTCAGCTTTAAATCTTAAAATTTTGGAATTATCGTAATCATTAATATTTACTATCCAGTCTGCCTTATTAGTCCCGGGTTGATAAGCAATCATGTCATTATTGAGCATCAGCTTTATTTTTTTTGAATTTTGCTTTGCATTCAGAGCATAGGCAAAACTTCCGTATAGTCCAAGTTCTTCTGAACCAAAGGCAATGAATTCAATTGTATTTTCGGGAGAATAGTTGTTTTTTTTCATCACGCGGGCAATCTCAAGGGTTGCAGCTACTCCGCTCGCGTTGTCATTTGCCCCGGGGACTATAGAAAATGTGTCGCCGGTTCGCAGATTGTTATCATAGTGTCCTCCGATAATGCAAATTGAATCGGGATAAATGGTTCCTTCAATAGTTGCAATAACATTATACTGCCACTGTTGATAGTTGATATTCTGGTATGTTTTGTTGATCATAAAAGAATCGATTCTGACATCAGTAAATCCAATTGATTCAAACCTCTCGCTGATTTTCATTGCAACATTCCTATGGTTGTCTGACAATGCAAACCGGGTTCCCATTCCCTCCATCCAATTGACCAAAGATTCAAGCGTGTCGGCGCTTATCTGGTCATTAAGTTTTTCTGTTATGGCCTCTTTCCTTTGTTGCTCTGATTCTTCATCCTTTTTACAACTTGTTATAAATAAGATCATTCCGCCAAGAATGAGAAGGAAAAACATTAAAAGATGCTTCAGGCTCATAATATTTAGTTTGAGTTTCATTGGAGTAAGAGACCTTTTTATTTATACATTCAGCTAATGTAATGAAATTTTTTAATTTTGCAGTTCATTTATTAAAACTAAAAAGTAGCTGAATTTGAAGAAAAGTTTGGAGTGACTAAAGTTTGGAGTGAGCAAAAGTTTAGAGTGAACTAAAGTTTGGAGTGAGCTAAAGTTGGAAAAGATGCAATATACTATTATGATAATAACTTTAGTCACTTTTATCACTAATTGGTTTCTTATAATTTAAATATCAACATTATAATATTATGGACATTCCTTCAAAATTCGAGCCGGGGAAAGCAGAGCGCAAGTGGTACAGTTACTGGATGGAACATGGATTTTTCAAGAGTACTCCAGATAATAGAGAACCTTACACAATAGTTATCCCTCCTCCTAATGTGACAGGAGTCCTTCACATGGGTCACATGCTGAATAATACAATCCAGGATGTTCTTATACGCCGTGCAAGGATGCAGGGTAAAAATGCATGCTGGGTTCCGGGAACTGATCATGCTTCAATTGCCACGGAAGCAAAAGTTGTAGCTAAGCTTAAAGCAGAAGGAATTGAAAAACGAGACCTTACAAGGGAAGAATTCCTTCACCATGCCTGGGAATGGACCAATAAACATGGTGGCATAATCCTCGAACAACTAAAACGGTTAGGAGCATCGTGCGACTGGGACCGTACTCTCTTTACAATGGATGAGAAGAGGTATGATTCGGTTATAAAGGTATTTGTTGAACTTTATAATAAGGGGCTTATTTACAGGGGTGTAAGAATGGTTAACTGGGACCCGCAGGCTATGACTGCCGTTTCGGATGAGGAGGTTAATTATACCGACGAAAAATCAAAACTCTATTATGTTCGTTATAAGATAGTTGGGGAAGAAGGATATGTGATGGTTGCAACAACGCGCCCCGAGACAATACTTGGAGATACTGCAGTCTGTGCACACCCCGATGATGAGCGATACAAACACCTGAAAGGCAAAAAGGTCATTGTACCTATGGCTAACCGTGAGGTACCATTTATTTTTGACAGCTATGTTGATCCGGAGTTTGGAACGGGATGTCTTAAAATTACACCTGCCCATGACATTAATGACTATGAGATAGGGCTCAGGCATAAGTTGCCATCAATTGATGTATTTAACGAGGATGGTACAATAAGCGAGAGAGCCGGTTTGTTTGTCGGTATTGACAGATTTAAAGCAAAAGAGCTTGCTGAAAAGGAACTTCAGAAAAGCGGAAACCTGGTTAAAGTTGAACCATACGATAATAAGATAGGACGTTCGGAACGGACAAATGCAATTATTGAACCCAGGCTTTCCCTTCAGTGGTTCATGAAGATGAAGGAGCTTTCGCAACCGGCATTGGAAGCCGTAATGAACGGGGAGGTTCATATCCATCCGGCAAAATTTAAAAATCTTTACCGGCGCTGGATGGAGAATGTACGCGACTGGTGCATAAGCCGTCAGCTTTGGTGGGGCCACAGGATACCTGCATGGCACTATGATGATAATGAATTTGTTGTTGCCGGGAATATTTCAGATGCTCTTGAAATGGCAAGGAAGAAGAGCGGGAAACCTTTGTTGAATGAGAGTGACCTGCATCAGGATGAAGATGTTCTTGATACATGGTTTTCGTCATGGCTATGGCCGATAACCTCATTTGATGGTATTAATAATCCCGATAATGAGGATATTAAATACTATTATCCTACTAACGATCTTATAACTGCTCCTGAAATCCTCTTTTTCTGGGTTGCAAGAATGATTATTGCCGGTTATGAGTTCAGGGGGGAGAAGCCTTTCTCCAATGTGTATCTTACCGGACTGGTGCGCGACCAGCAGAGAAGGAAAATGTCAAAGTCGCTTGGTAACTCTCCGGAGCCAATAGAACTAATCGAAAAGTATGGCGCTGATGGTGTAAGAGTTGGAATGTTATTATGTTCCCCCGCAGGCAATGATCTTATTTATGAAGACAGCCTGCCTGAACAGGGTCGTAATTTCGCGAATAAAATCTGGAATGCTTTCAGGCTTGTAAAGAGCTGGGAAGTTAATGACAAAACAGCTCAGCCAGATTCATCGGAAGTCGCCGGCAAGTGGATGAATGAGATAATAAATAAATCGATACATGAAATTGATCTGACCTTCAGAAGATTCAGAATTTCTGAAGCACTGATGATCACATATAAATTGTTTTGGGATGAGTTCTCGGGCTGGTATCTCGAGATCATTAAGCCGGAATATCAAAAACCGGTTGACAGGAATACTTATGAGACCACTGTTGTTTTTTTTGACAAGCTTATAAAGTTAATACATCCTTTTATGCCTTTTATTACTGAAGAGATATGGCAACTGCTTCTTGAAAGGAAGAAGGGTGAAAGTATAATGCTGACCACTATACCGGAAACCAAAAAAGTTAGTAAGGATTTGATTGCCAGATTTGAATCTGTTAAGGAAACTATAAGTGCAGTAAGAACTGTCAGAAAAAATAAGGATATCCCAAATAAGGAAAAGCTCGAACTTCAAATCCGATCAGAAAGAAAAGATTATGATACTGAGTTTCTTTCTGTAATCAGTAAACTTGGTAATCTGTCGGAAGTATCATTTGTTTCTGAGAAGCAGGAAGGTGCTGTCTCATTTATGGTAAGAACAACGGAGTATTTTATTCCACTAGGCAGCAAGCTCGATATTGAAGGGGATATTGCAAAGATTCAGGAGGATATGGAATATAACAGGGGATTTCTTGTTTCTATTATGAAAAAGCTTGGTAATGAGCGTTTTGTTAAAAATGCGCCAACCAATGTTTTGGACCTCGAAAGAAAGAAAAAGAGCGATACGGAGTCGAAAATAAAGTCGCTTGAAGAACGTTTGAGGGAGTTAAAGAGTCTGTAAAAAACCAGGGGGTAGATTTCAAGGTATCTTCCTTCTAACGAAATAATTCTGATCAACAAGGACAAGTTCCCAGTCGTCATTAAGGAAAAGGTGCCATCCCTCACCGGAAATCCGGTTTTTTTCTTCTTTAAATCCCTTGGCTGTAATCCTGAGATATTTAAAATTATTTGATACAAGACAACCAACTTTATCAACTGTGAGCTTACCCCAGCTATCTGATACCCTCATTGAACTGTAAAGGGTTCCCAGGGTGTCGAGTGAATGAATATCTTCCGGTTCAAAATCAAAATATGGACTTTCAAGTTCAAGGAACACTACAGGTTTTTCTGTGAAGGTACTGATCTGTTTATGTAAGCTTTCTTTTATATCAGCCAGTCGTTTTTCTTCTTCCTTGGTAATAGCATCAATGTCGTAACTTAGTGCAAGGCTTCCTGCCACGTCTCTGCAGATTAACGGTAGCTCAATATTATAAAGCTCTTTTACAGTGGTTCCCAGGTCAAAATTATCTGTTCTGATTTTTTTAAAATCAAATCCTTTATCATAGAGAAGAGAGGCATAAAGAGCTCCGTGAATGAATCCGTATGATCTCGCGTAAGATTGCATAGAGTAAATCCTGTCGAGATTTTCGAAAATTCGGGTTTTGTATTCCACAGATGAACCGGTGCAAAGCAGTGTGTAAGTAAATGTTGCAAGGCCTTCATAAGTCTCGAAACGGTTTTCATCGCCGGCATATTTTTGATAAAGCTCCCTGTTAGAACCTCTGAAGACGAGGGCATCTCTTATAAATAATTGAGGATTCTTTCCTTCAGAACCAAGAGCTTTCCGCAATGCTTTCCATTCAAGTTTAATCCATAGCCTGGCTTCCTTTTCATCCATATTATTTGTATTATAGCCGGCGGAAACGATTCCTGAAGTCTCACGGAAGCGATGAAACAGGCCATGGATCGCCGCGGTTTTTATCCTGTAACCATCTTCTTTATTTGGAAGGGGAGCCATTGCAAAAATGACACCACCAAATTTAGCCGGAGCAAAGTTTACTATAAGTTCTTTAGGATAAAAGCCGGTAAAAACGCTCTCTTTTTCTTTTAAAAAACCCTCTTTATCAGGATGATTTGCGACAATTCTTCGGCTTTTACGGTCAACAAACATCATTGGGCCGTACAGGTTTTCCCCCCAAAGTTTGCCATTGTCGCGATTGCAGATTTCTTCAATACTTTTAAAGTATTGTGATGCCTTTTCAGGTGTAAAATACGTATCAATTTTTTCTTTGTTACAACTAATAAGCAACATACAGATATAGAAAAAAATCCATTTTCTCATTCTGCCCATTTTGTCGCCACTAAAGTAGTGAAAAAAAAAGCAAAAAGTCAAACCTTGTGAACAAAAGGGATTGAGTTCGAAAATACAAATTAAAGGCAGACAAGATACAGGAATACTTTTATTATAATAATTTTCCGGCAAACAAGGTCAGCAACTTGAGTTAATTTTTTAATATTGCGTTCTTGTTTAATCTCACACATCAAATGACAAAGAACAGCGATATACTGATGAATCAGAATGAGTTGGTTCAGTTTCTTAAAAAACCGGCGCACGATTTTACGCGCGATGACATAATAGGGTTTATTGAAGCCAAGGGAATTGCAATGCTTAATTTCAGATATGTAGCCGATGATGGTAAACTTAAATCGTTAAGTTTTGTCCCTTTCAGCAGGGATCATCTTGAATCAATCCTGACTGCCGGGGAGAGAGTTGACGGGTCAAGCCTGTTTTCTTTTATTGAATCAGGCTCAAGTGATCTTTACGTGATTCCAAGATACCGGACAGCTTTTGTTAACCCGTTTGCCGAAATACCCACTCTTGAAATACTATGTTCATTCTACAACAGTGACGGGAAACCTCTTGAAAGTGCGCCGGAATATATTCTCAGGAAAGCATACACGCGTTTTACAGAAAAGACCGGTTTCAAAATGAAAGCATTCGGAGAGCTCGAATATTATATAAAATCAACCCATGATGATCTTTATCCGCTTGTTGATCAGAAAGGTTATCATCAGTCAAAACCCTTTGCTAAATTTGAAGACCTCAGGATAGAGGCCCTTGAACTATGTGCAAAAGCCGGTTGCAGGATCAAATATGGTCATTCTGAGGTCGGCAGTTTCTCGAAAGATGGTGAGGATTTTGAACAACATGAAATCGAATTCCTTCCTGTTGAGATAGATGATGCTGTAGATCAGCTTCTTATAGCCAAATGGATAATAAGAATTCTTGGTTCTGAATATGGTGTTGAGGTAAGTTTTGCCCCTAAGATAACTGTTGGCAAAGCCGGTTCCGGGATGCATATCCATATGATGCTTGAAAAGGGCGGTGTCAATATGATGGTATTGGATGGCAAGCTTAGTTCGACAGCGAAAAAGATGATGGCCGGAATTCTTGACCTTTCTAAAGCGCTCACAGCTTTCGGAAATACGATCCCTACTTCTTATCTGCGTCTGGTGCCGCACCAGGAGGCTCCTACAAATATTTGCTGGGGCGACAGGAACAGATCAGTTCTGATACGGGTTCCTCTTGGATGGAACGGAGCCATGAATATGATCAAAGATGCTAACCCGGCCGATAGAACAGAGTTTCAGGATATGCCCTCAAAACAGACTGTGGAACTCAGGTCCCCAGACGGATCAGCTGATATTTATAAACTGTTTGCCGGATTGGTAGTTGCCACTGAGCATGGACTTGAGATGGATAATGCTCTTGAAAAAGCTGATGAGCTATATGTTGATTATAATATTTTTAA
>JBAXXU010000035.1:0-34315 GCA_037127735.1 Bacteroidota bacterium | reverse complement strand
AAATAATGTACAACTACAATTATCACCAGGCTCAAAACGAGCATTAAAAACTGGCTCCTGAGAAAGTATGTAGTATTGCCATCAAAATTCCTGAATGCGACACCAACAGACGAGCTGTAAACAGCAAGGAGGGAGTAAACCATAAAAAGAGCTACAAGACCCCAAACAGCCCTGTCACCCTTAAATGTCTTTGTAAGCCAGCCCTGTTGCATCTGTTTTTTTGATTAAAGGTTTCTTACTGCCTGTTTAAACTGACGACCCCTGTCTTCATAATTCTTAAAAAGATCAAAACTTGCACACGCGGGTGACAATAACACCGTTTCCCCCTTTCTCGCGAGGTAATAGGAAGATCTGACAGCCTCTTCCATAGATGTTGTTTCCACGATAGTCGCGATCTTATCTTTAAAAGCTTCAATAATCTTCCTGTTATCCTTACCGAGACAAACTATTGCTTTGACCTTTTTACTGACCACGGGAAAAAGCTCTGAATAATCATTCCCTTTGTCTATTCCACCGACAATCCATACAATATTATTTTCCATACACTCAATAGCATACCATGCGGAGTTTACATTGGTAGCTTTTGAATCGTTGATAAAGTTAATACCGCAAACTGTAATAACCGGTTCCAACCGGTGTTCAACTCCCTGAAAATCAGCGAGACTTTCCCTGATTACCTCCTTGCGGATATTAAGAACTTTACCTGCAATGGCTGCTGCCATTGAGTTGTAGGTGTTGTGACGGCCTTTTAACGCCAATTCATGAATGGTCATAAGGTTGGTTTTATTTGGGTAATCAATTATCAATTCATCGTTTTCGACATAAGCTGTCATTCCTTCCGTTATTTCATCAGAAAAAGGAAGGAGAGTCATTCCGTACTGCTTTTTAGATAATTCGGCTTTAATAATCGGATCGCCTTCCCAGAATATCAGGAAATCAGATTTCTTCTGATTTTGTGTTATTCTGAATTTAGAATCAACATAATTCTGAAGTTTGTACCCATACCTGTCGAGATGATCAGGCGTAATATTCATCAGAACAGCTATATCGGACTTAAATTCGTACATCCCGTCAAGTTGAAAACTGCTAAGCTCAATTACATAATAATCGAATGGGCCATCTGCAACTGCCATGGCAAAACTGTTTCCGACATTACCTGTCATAGCGACATTCTTTCCTGCTTTTTTCAGAATATTGTAGATCAGGTTCGTTACGGTAGTTTTGCCATTACTACCGGTGATACAAATCTTAATACCCTTAGCATATCTTCCTGCAAATTCTATTTCTGAGATAACAGGAATTCCCTTTTCACGGATTTTGCTGATTAAAGGAGTATTTTCGGGTATTCCCGGACTTTTAATAACCTCATCTGCTGAAAGGATGACAGTTTCGTTGTGATTCCCTTCCTCCCACTTAATCTTATAATTATCAAGAATTTCCCTGTATTTTTCTTTTATCTGACCCTTATCGGATACAAAAACGTCAAAACCATGCTTTTGTGCAAGCACAGCCGATCCCGCTCCACTTTCACCTGCTCCCAGTATTACAATCTTCTTCTTCATTTTATTACCTTATCTTGAGCGTCACAATACTTAATACAGCCAATATTATCGCCACAATCCAGAACCGTGTGACTATTTTCGGCTCCGGGTAACCCTTTTTCTGATAATGATGATGAAGGGGAGCCATAAGGAAAATTCTCCTTCCTTCTCCATATTTTTTCCTTGTTCTTTTAAACCATGCAACCTGCAAAACAACAGACAGGTTCTCGACAAGAAATATCCCGCAAAGTATCGGGATCAAAAGTTCTTTTCGTACTATTATCGCGAACACGGCTATTATGCCTCCAAGCGCCAGGCTCCCGGTATCGCCCATAAAAACCTGTGCCGGGTATGAGTTGTACCAGAGGAACCCGATAGTAGCCCCAATCAATGCACTAGCGAATATTATCAGCTCCTGCGAATTTGGTATATACATTATATTCAAATAGTTAGCATATATAACGTTACTTGATACATAAGCAAGTATCCCAAGAGCGCTACCGATTATTGCTGAGGTTCCCGTAGCAAGCCCGTCAAGTCCGTCGGTGAGGTTTGCCCCGTTAGATACTGATGTAAGGATGAATATTACAATTATGACAAAAACCAGCCAGGTCCATGGCTGCCGGTGATCTTCATTTATAAAACCCACGAGCCATGAATAGTCGAATTCATTATTCTTAATAAAAGGAATAGTGGTTTTTGTTGATTTTCTTTCCATGGCAATTTCTCCCTGTTCAGTATAGCTTATTGCAGGGTCAAGAAGTTCAATTTTCTCCCGCGAGGTAAGGTCGGCGATACTGACTTTTTCTTCAATTATAACTTCATCGCTGAAAAAAAGTATCAAGCCAATAATAAGACCAAGAACAATCTGCCCGATAATCTTAAATCTGCCTGCCAGTCCGTCTTTATTCTTTTTAAATATTTTAATATAATCATCAAGGAAGCCTATCAATCCTAACCAAATGGTTGTCAATAGCATAAGCAGGACATAAATATTATCTAATTTTGCATACAACAGCGTGGGAATTATAATTGATGCAAGAATAATTATACCGCCCATCGAAGGTGTCCCTTTTTTCTGATATTGACCTTCGAGGCCAAGTTCCCTTACAACTTCACCAACCTGCTTCCTCTGAAGAAATAAGATAATTTTTTCCCCGATAAGAAGAGAAATAATGAGTGATGTTATAATAGCCATTGCTGACCTGAAAGAGATATAATTAAAAACTCCGGCTCCCGGAAAATTCAGTGTATCGAGATATTTAAACAGATAGTACAGCATTTTTTTCTCTATTATTTCAGTAATAATGCATTTTTCAATTCCTCCCTGTCGTCAAAATGATGTTTCACACCCATTACTTCCTGGTATGTTTCATGGCCTTTACCTGCAATAAGTATCACATCGCCGGGGTTTGCAAGCATAACAGCTGTTTTTATCGCTTCGCGTCTGTCAGATATCCTGAGGGTTTTTCTTTTAAGCTCCGGCGTTATTCCTGATTCCATTTCATCGAGGATCTTTTCAGGATCTTCAGTTCTGGGATTATCTGAAGTCAGGATGATTTTACTACTTCCTTCAGCAGATATTGCCGCCATTTTTGGACGTTTGGTTCTATCCCTGTCGCCACCCGCGCCAACAACAGTTATGAGCTGCATCGAGCCCTCTCTTATTTTATTGATTGTGTCTATCACATTTAAAAGAGCATCAGGAGTATGGGCATAGTCCACAATACCTGTTAAGCCACCGGTTGACTTAACTACTTCAAGTCTGCCCGCGACGGGATGAAGATTACTGAGAATAGTTAATATCTCTTTTCTGGTTGCTCCAAGAAGCTCTGATGCAGCATATACTGCAAGCAGGTTAGATGCATTAAAATCGCCGATAAATCTTGTCCAGACCTCTTCTCCCTGCATCTTTAATTCCATCCCTTCAAAACCCTGCTCAATAATCCTGCACCGGTAATCGGCCATACCCCTTACAGAAAAAGTGTAATGACGGGCTTTGCAATTCTGCAGCATTACCCTTCCGTTACTATCATCGATGTTCACTAGTGCAAATGCACCGGCTGTCAGGGAGTCAAAGAAACTTTTCTTTGCTGCGAGGTAATTATTAAATGTTTTATGATAATCGAGGTGATCGTGAGTAAGGTTAGTGAAAATACCCCCATCGAATTTCAACCCGGCAATTCGCTGCTGATCAACTGAATGAGAACTGACTTCCATGAATGCATAGTCGCATCCTTCTTTAACCATTTCAGACAATAACCTGTTTAATTGCACAGGGTCTGGTGTTGTATGAGTTGCCGGAAGTTCCTTACTATTTATATAATTGCAAACAGTTGAGAACAGTCCGCATTTATAGCCTAAACCCATGAACATCCTGTAGAGGAGTGTAGCAATTGTAGTTTTGCCATTTGTACCGGTTACTCCGACCAGCTTAAGTAAAGATGAAGGATTCCCGAAATAGTTCGAAGCCGCGAAACCGAGAGCTCTTGCAGAATCGCCTGTTTTTATCCAGCAAATACTTTTATCGCGGTTATCAGGAAGAGTTTCACAAATTACGGCAGAGGCGCCGGCAGCAACTGCCGCATCAATAAAACCATGCCCATCAGAATTATATCCCTTCATGGCTACAAACAGTGAACCTGATTTTACTTTGCGGGAATCAAATTCAATATTTGATATAACCGGACTTTTTTCTGCGGTCAGCGAAACAACATCAATCCCTTTTATTATTTCTTCAATCTGCATCATATCACATGTTCATTTCAAGTGAGACCACTGCCCCGTCATAATACCTGGCGCCATGTTCGGGCGACTGTCTGAGTACGCGTCCCTTACCGTTAAACTTTACCCTGAGACCCGAGTTTTCAAGAAGGTAAATTGCATCTCTCAGGCTCATACCCCTGACATCAGGAACCAGGCCTTCCTGCAACTTCACCCCGGCCAGTCTGATAGTATCGCCACTTTCGCGTGTTGCTACCCAGTCATCATCGGCAGTTCGTTTATATCTTACATTCAGGTTCCTGAGAACTTCGTTAATATCGGCCCTGTAACCGTTGCCTGCCTCAGGAGCAACCGGCTTTTCATTTTCCTTGTTTTCAGCCTTGTAATCGCGGAAAAAACTTGTTGCATAAACTTTATCAGAGATTTCCCTGAACACCGATCCGGCAACAATGTTTCCATAATAGACTCCGTTTGAAGGAGCATTTACAACTACAATACACGAGTATAATGGGTTCTCTGCAGGAAAATACCCTACAAATGAGGCCTGGTATGAAATTCTGGCGCCTGTTTTATAACCATATTTATCTTTGGCAATCTGAGCGGTGCCTGTTTTTCCGGCAATTTTATAATTGGCATTTTTCAGATTAGTAGCGGTTCCATGTTCAACTACCCCCTCCATCATTTTCTTTGCTTTTTTTATCGTTGAACGGGATGCTATGGAGTTAATAATAACATCCGGTTCAAAACTCCTGATGACGCTTCCGTTTCGAAGGATTGCTGTTACAAACCGCGGGCGCATCATCCTTCCATCATTTGCCACAGCATTATAGAATGTAAGTATCTGCAATGGCGTCATTTGCACTTCGTATCCATGCGACATCATCGGAAGTGAAAGCCCTGACCATAATTTATCACCCGGATATCTTATCAGCGGTTCCCCTTCGCCCTTAATCTGAAGGTCAAGTTTCTCATTCAGCTTCATTGCATAAAGACGGTTAACAAATTCTTTTGGATTTTTCTTATAATGTTCATTTATAAGCTTGGAGACGCCAACATTGGACGATTTTTCGAAGACCTGGCTGACAGTTATTTTGCCGTATCCTCCCTCTTTTGTATCCTTTATGATCTTGTTATAAAATTGTACCGTTCCGTTACCCGTATCAACAATATCACCGGTGTCAATCACTCCGTCTTCAATAGCGGCCATAAGAGAAGGAAGCTTAAATGTAGAACCCGGTTCGGTACTCTCGCCAACTGCATAATTATAAGCTTCGTGATAATCTCCATCGCTTCCGAGTTCCAGGTTGGCAATAGCTTTGACATCACCTGTTGACACCTCCATAAGTACGGCACAACCATGATGAGCAGCGTGTTTTCTGAGGTGATTCAGAAGAGCGGTAGATGCAACATCCTGCAGATTAATATCCAATGTTGTAACAACGTCATTCCCATCTTTCGATTCAATGCTGTTTGTATTGTCAACAGTTATCCAGTCACCTCCTGTAAGCCGTTGTTTTACTGAAACGCCATTCTTGCCTGCAAGATCTTTGTCAAAAGCCCCTTCCACTCCAACCTCATTGCCTTCGCTGCCAAGATTAAGGTAACCTATTGTACGGGCAGCTAAATCTCTGTTTGGCAGAATTCTCATGTTCTCTGCCTGAGCTAACATACCTCCTTTATACTGACCCTCTCTGAAAACCGGTAACTCTTTCAGTTGTTTAAGGGTTTCATAATTAACTTCCCGTTTGATAAGGAAATATCTGTCACCCCTCTTTCTTGCTTCAGTAATTACCGATTTCCATCCTGCAGCTGACCTTTCGCCTAATAAGCGCGCTAATCCTGCCGACAATCCATTTATGCCACCTGACCAGGTAACAGCAGTCATACCGGAGCTCCTGGTATCCATATATATTGTAAAGTTTGGGACAGAACTCGCGAGAAGGCGTCCGTCATTTGTTAGAATATCTCCCCTGTTCGCGGCTATTTCGGCTGTTTTAAAAACAAATTTCTCACTCATGTCGGCCCATTTGCCGTGTTGGACATATTGAAGTATCAGGATGCGTATAAGTAAAGCAACAGCCAGCAGTGCAATTAGAAAATATACAATGCCACTACGCCATACTATTTCATCTCTTACAGCCATTGTCTTCACTTTTTATTAACCAACAGTTTATATGGCGGTGTTTTAAGCTCTTCGAGGTTAAGACCGTTTTCCTTTACCAATCTGAATACTTCCGATTGCTTGCTTACATTCATCAGATCGGCTGATGTAGAAAGCGACTCAGCTCTGAGGTCTTTAACTTCCCTGAGAAGCTTTGTTGTTTCCCTTGTTATTTTTTCGGCATTAAACCTGTTTCCAATATAAATTGCTGCCAGCAGGGTTACAAGCAAAATGTATGCAAGATTCTTAAGTATGATCTTTTCAGATACCATGCTCCCGCTCAGGAGCTCCTTCATAAAACTTCCCGCGTTGGTCTGCTTTTTTTTATTTTCCTTATTATCTGCCATTTATCAGATCTTTTCAGCTATCCTTAACCTCGCGCTTCTTGCCCTGTTATTAATCGCTATCTCTTCTTCGCCCGGTGTTGTTCCCTTTCTGTTTATTATTCTGAAAGGAGTTTCCGCGTTCCCATAAAAATCTTTTTTCTCCTCACCTTCAAAATTGCCTGTTTTCATAAAATTCTTCACCACCCTGTCTTCAAGCGAATGATAGGTTATGACAACTAATCTTCCACCTGCATTGAGGAGAGAAAGAGATTGCCCGAGCATCTCTTTCAGGTAATCAATTTCGTGATTAACAGCTATCCGTAAAGCCTGAAATACTTTGGCGTAGAATTTATGTTCCAGCCTGTAAGGTGCCAGTTTGCCTATGGCATCAATTATATCGTTGACAGAGACTAATGGCTTTACAATTCTTGCCGCAACAATTTCTCTTGCTATCCTTCGCGAGTTTGTGAGCTCTCCGTAATTGTAAAAAATATCTGCAAGGGAAGTCTCATCCAGAGTATTAAGAAGGTGGGCTGCCGTTACCGAGCTGTTTTTATTCATTCTCATATCCAAAGGAACATTCTTTCTGAAGGTAAATCCTCTCTCAGGTTTATCGAATTGGTGGAATGATACTCCCAGATCGGCTATCAGTCCATCTATTGAACTAATACCGTTAAAAAGGAGGTTGTTTTTAAGGAAGCGGAAATTCTGATCAAGAAAGAGAAAATTCTTATCATCCGGAACGTTCGATCCGGCATCCTCATCCTGATCAAAAGCGATAAGTTTTCCTGTTGTAAGTCGTTTAAGGATTTCCATTGAGTGCCCTCCTCCACCGAATGTTACATCAACATAAACCACGTCAGGCCGTATATTCAGCCCGTCAATACTCGCGTTGAGCAGTGCGGGAATATGGTAAACCATTATACTTCAGTCTCATTTAAACTTCCACCCATCAGTTTTTCAGCCAGGTTGGCAAAATCTTCAGCTGCCATGTCAATCTTCTCATAGATCTCTGCTGCCCATATCTCAATGCGCCCATCCTGACCTGCAAGAACGACATCTCTTTCCGCTCCTATAAGATCCATTAATCTTTTCGGAATCAGCAAACGGTTGCTATTATCAAGCGAGAGCTCTGCAGTTCCTTTAAAGAAATTTCGAAGGAACATATTATGCTCACGGTTATAGGTGTTGATCCTTTTCCTGATCTTGTCCAGTTGCCGGTTCCAGTCTTCAATGGAATAGAGAACAAGACAATTTTCGAAGATATCTTTTCTTACCACGAAATGATCCTGTGCATCAGCAGGCATCTGCTTTTTGAATGTCATCGGGAGGATTATCCTTCCTTTAACATCCACTTTGCACGCATAATCACCTATAAATGTGGCCATCCCTCGCTTTTTCAGATTAAACGGCTAAAATAAGCAATAATATCCACTTTACCCCACTTTACCCCACTTTTATTTATTTTTGTTAATAACTTTTTGAAAAATACACGCACACACCATGGTGAGTTCATGCACAAGTTAAGGGGTTATGGGGAATGATAATTATTTTCTAAATTTGAATCTGTATTTCTAATAAAATACTTTTGAGAAATGGATAGTGCACCGGACAAAAGAGAATCTCAGAAAATAGACGTCGAAAAAGTTCTTATTTCTAAAAACCCTGCCCTTAAAAAAGCTATACCCAAATTCGTTATTAACTATCTGAAAAAGGTTGTGCATCAGGATGAATTGAATGATTTTTTTGAAAAACGGGGACATCTGAAGGATGCTGAACTAATAGGAGCCTTTTTGAGCTATTTCGAAATTAAATTCAAAGTCAGCGGAGATGAGAATATTCCAAAAACCGGCAGGAATATCTTTGTTTCAAACCATCCTCTTGGCGGACTTGACGGCTTGGTATTTATTTATGAGTTATCTAAATATTTCCCTGACATAAAGTTTCCTGTCAATGATATTCTTACCAATATAGAAAATATGTCGGGCATTTTTCTACCGGTAAATAAGCACGGCGGCCAGGGGAAAGATGCGGCGAGGAAGATTGAAGAGGCATACTCTTCCATGAGCCAGATACTCTATTTTCCAGCAGGATTATGTTCAAGAAAGAAAAGTGGAGTGATAAAAGACCTGAAGTGGCATAAAAGCTTTATATCCAAAGCTATACAACATAAAAGAGATATTGTACCTGCATATTTTTCCGGCAAAAATTCAATTTTTTTTTACAACCTCTCCAACATCAGAAAATTCTTTGGCCTTAAAGCTAATATAGAGATGCTCTATCTGAGTGATGAGATGTTCAGGCAAAAGGATAAAGAGATTCAGCTTGTTTTTGGTAAACAAATACCATGGGAAACCTTTGATAAAACCAAATCTGCCCCGGAATGGGCCGACTGGGTAAAGTCAAAAGTATATGATCTCGAATCATTTATTCCCGGATAATTACAGAATTAAAAAAAAGATTATATTGCAGTTAATTTTTTGAGAATATTCTCAGGAAATATCCTTATATTTTATTATTATTAAATGAAACCTGTTGTTGAGCAATTGCCAAAGGATCAGCTTATTGCCGAGTTAACCGCTGATAAGCTTCTTCGCGGAACCAATAATGGCAACAATGAAGTTTATATCTTTGACAATAATAACTCACCGGCCCTAATGCACGAAGTTGGAAGGGTACGTGAGTTGACTTTCCGTCATGCCGGAGGTGGCACAGGCAAAGATATTGATATTGACGATTTTGACACGGCAAAGTTTGATCCTCAGAAGCAGCTTATCGTGTGGGATCCGGAAAACAAGGAGGTTATTGGCGGATATCGTTTTTATTTTCCTGAAAAAGGTTGCACAAACTGCGATATTACCAAACTTGCTTCATCATCCTATTTCCATTTTTCAGAAAAATTTCAGACTAAGTATTATCCTCATCTGATGGAACTTGGCAGGTCATTTGTTCATCCCGACTATCAATCGCGTTCCATGGGAAGGAAAAGCCTGTTTGCACTTGATAACCTTTGGGATGGTCTTGGCGCCATAATTATTGATAATCATCACCTTAAATACCTTTTCGGAAAGGTGACCATGTATCCTCATTTTAATCCAAAAGCCAGAAACATGATCCTCTATTTTCTCAAGAGGCACTTCAGGGATCCGGATAATCTTGTTACTCCGATAGAGCCTGCAAATATTGATATTCACCAGGAAGAGATGAAAAAGATTTTCAGGGGATGGAGATATAAAGAAAATTATAAGATTCTGTCAAGGGAGGTAAGAAACTTAAACGAGAACATTCCTCCCCTTATCAATGCCTATATGAATCTGTCGCCGACCATGCGGACTTTCGGTACTTTTATTAATCATAAATTCGGCGATGTTGAGGAGACAGGAATTATGATTACTCTGAGAGATATTTATGTGGGAAAGATTAACAGGCATCTTACCTCCTATAAAAAGGACTTCGAAATAACATGGTTTTCCCACGAGATTTAATAAGCTCTTATATTCCTGCCTTCCACATAGTTAATGAAAGATTGGTTTACAACTTTATTTCCGCCCGGGGTTGGATAATTTCCTGTAAAATACCAGTCGCCGGAATGGCCGGGGCAAGCCTCATGCAGACCTTCAATTGACTGAAATACAATTTCAACTTCAGAGCCGATTTCATCCGACTTAAGCATTGAAGATATTTTCTTTGATACCTCTTCGGGACTAAACGGTTTATATATTTCCCTGACAACATTTTTCATCTCCTCAACAGGTTTCCGGAGCTCAGAAATTGCCTGATTATATATCTTTTGAATCAATGATTCTCTGCCTGTATCCTTCAGTAGCTCAATTGCAGCTTTGAAGGCGATAAAATCCCCGAGTTTTGCCATGTCAATTCCATAGCAATCGGGGTATCTCAACTGTGGAGAAGAAGAGACAACAACGATTTTTTTTGGATCCAGCTTATCGAGGATCCTGATTATACTCTTCTTCAATGTCGTACCCCTGACTATCGAGTCGTCAATCACGACAAGATTATCAATGCCTCGTCTGATAACTCCATAAGTAACATCATAAATGTGTCCTACAAGATCATCCCGCCCATTATCTTCTGTAATAAATGTTCTCAATTTCGCATCTTTGACAGCGATTTTCTCCACTCTTGGCCGTTGCTGAATTATCTTTTCAAGCTCCACCCTCGACAGGTACTTTCCCCGGCTGAGTATATGGTCAATTTTTACCTGATTGAGATAATCTTCGACACCTTTTATTAGGCCATAGAATGCGCTTTCGGCAGTATTGGGAATATAGGAGAAGACTGTGTTGTCGAGATCATAATTAACTGCTTTAAGAACCTGGTTTGCAAGGAGTTCACCAAGTTTCTTTCTCTCTCTGTAAATAGCCTTATCTGTTCCTCTTGAAAAATATATTCTTTCAAATGAGCATTTTCTTTGTTCGGCCTCTTTCCTGATATTTTCAATTGTTGTTTCACCTGATGCCTTAATAATAATAGCGCCGGCAGGGGGGAGCTCAATGACATTATCTGTTCGTACATTAAATATTGTCTGGATAACGGGTCTTTCAGATGCAACCACAACTACCTCATCGTCAATATAATAATAAGCAGGCCTTATGCCGGCCGGGTCTCTCATTACAAATGCATCGCCATGTCCGACCATTCCTGCCATGGCATATCCTCCGTCCCAGTTGCGGCTTGCTTTTCTCAGGATAGAAGTTACATCAAGATTTTTCTCAATCAACGGAGAAATTTCTTTTTTAGAAAAGCCCTCCTCTTTGAATTTTCGAAACAATCTCTCATTTTCTTCATCGAGGCGGTGACCAACATTTTCAAGAATTGTCACCGTATCTGAAAAATCAACCGGGTTCTGACCCAATTCAATCAGACTGCTGAAAACTTCACCGACATTTGTAAGGTTGAAATTACCGGCCATAACAAGGTTTTTTGACCTCCAGTTATTCTCGCGGCTCACCGGGTGAACATAATCTATATTATAATTCCCGTACGTACCGTAGCGTAAGTGTCCAAGATATATATCGCAGGCAAAAGGAACATTTTCCTTAATAAAAGAGGGATTTTTAAAATCATCCCGGTGGGTAAGGGTTAATGCATCAATATCTTCATAAATGAGGTTGAAAATTTCTTTTATCGGATTGGCCTGGTTTGATCTCTGTCTGAAAATATACCTGTTGCCAGGCAGTGCATCCAGTTTTATTCCGGCTATCCCGGCGCCATCCTGGCCCCTGTTATGCTGCTTTTCCATCATGAGATACATCTTCTGAAGGCCATAGCTCCATGTACCGTATTTTTCAATATAGTATTCCATCGGCTTACGCAATCTTAACATTGCTATGCCACATTCATGTTTGATCCTATCGCTCATAATTATTTTGTATTCGCGTCGGGGAAATCAATAAAATCCGGGACGAGATATGCGTCTGGAAAATACTTGCTTATTAACAAAAATAATTTAGTTGCTTCTGTTTTTGTTCTGAAGTCGCCTACCCTGATCTTAAAATATCCGGGATCGGCAAACAGTTGATATGAGGTTATATCCGGAAACTTACTCATAAATTCAGCCCTGACTTTACCGGATTCCTCCCTGGCATTCCTGTTGGAACTGCTGTATATCTGTATTCTATAACCTTTCATTCCATAATAACCCGAATTCTCATACAAGTTTGTATTGACTAATATATACCTGCTGATAAGAGTGTCAATTGACGGATCCTGGATGAGGTTAAGCCGTCCGGCCCGGGGATTCTCCTTTTGCCGCTGAAACAGATCTGATGTTTTAACAAAAGACTGTGAAATGGCATGCCCGGTTGAAAAGCCCAGAATAATTAAGGCAAAACAAAATTTTTTGATCATGCTGCAAAAATAACATTTAGCTGACAGATAAAAAAGGAATTTCTATCCCAACTCTCTTGCAAGTTCATCGGTCATCTCAAGGTTATGATATACAAACTGAATATCATCATCATCTTCAAGGGTATCAATAAGCCTCAGGACTTTTTTAGCAGATTCCAGGTCAAGTTTTTTTGTGTCGTTGGGAATTCTTTTCAATCCGGCTTCTTCCGGTTCAATACCGAGTTCATTAAGCTTCCTGTTAACACTACCGAAATCTTCCATAAGGCATGAAACAGTAAGCATGTCACCGTCAACTTCAAAATCTTCAGCGCCGGCATCAATCATTTCGAGTTCAATATCTTCGAGAGCTAAACCTTCATTTTTAATAGAAAAAATACCTTTCCTGTCAAAAAGGAAACTTAGCGAACCATTAGTGCCAAGGTTACCTCCATGCTTATTGAAAGATGACCTGACAGATGCGACAGTCCTGTTATTATTATCGGTGAGGCACTCAACAAAAACTGCAACGCCGCATGGTCCGTAACCCTCAAATGAGGTTTCGGCAAAACTCTCAGCGTCAGCGCCTGCAGCCTTTTTGATCGCTCTTTCAATATTATCTTTAGGCATATTGGCGCCCTTCGCGTTCTGGACAGCAAGCCGGAGCCTTGCATTGGACTCGGGATCGCCGCCTCCCTCTTTTGCAGCAATTAATATCTCTTTGATAATTTTGGTAAATTTCTTTCCCCTTTTAGCATCAATTGCACCTTTTTTCCGCTTAATTGTTGACCATTTACTATGACCTGACATACTATTGATATTTATTATACAGAATGCAAAATTAAATAATTCTTTCAAACCTCGTTCATAGTTTATAGATTTGTGCGGGAATTGTGAATGAGGGGGATGAAGGGACGAAGGGACGAGGGGACGAAGGGACAAAGGGACAAAGGGACAAAGGGACGAAGGGACAAGGGGACGAGGGGACGAAGGGACGAGGGGAAAAGATTAGAAGTTATGAGTAAGAAAGTATATATAGAGACTTACGGATGTCAGATGAATGTTGCTGACAGTGAGGTTGTTGTGTCAATTCTTAAAAAAGCAGGTTATGCTTCCACTGAAAATATTGGTGAAGCTGGAATAATTTTAATAAATACCTGTTCAATCCGCGATAATGCTGAACAACGTATCTGGGGGCGTCTTAAAGCAATCAGCCATCTGAAAAAGCGGAATAATGATTTAAAAATCGGAATAATCGGATGCATGGCCGAAAGGTTGAAGGAAAAACTACTTGAAACAGATCAGCTTGTTGATATAGTTGTCGGCCCGGATGCATATCGCGAACTTCCTCTGCTTGTGGCTGAAGCAGAGGCCGGGCACAAAGCAGTGAATGTCCTTCTCTCCCGCGAGGAGACATATTCTGATATATCGCCTGTAAGAATGGATAAAAACGGAGTTTCCTCCTTTATTTCAATAATGAGGGGCTGTAATAATATGTGTGCTTACTGTGTCGTCCCTTATGTGCGCGGAGCAGAAAGGAGTCGCGACCCCGCATCTATCCTTAAAGAGATCAAAGAGCTGTATGAAATGGGTTACAGGGAAGTAACACTCCTTGGGCAGAATGTTGATTCATATAAATGGGAAAACAACAACGAATCTGACGGCTTCCATCAACTCCTTGAAAAAGTTGCAATGGTGAATCCAAAGTTGCGGGTAAGGTTTTCGACTTCACATCCAAAAGACATTTCAGATGACCTTCTGCATACAATAGCGAAGCATGAAAACTTATGTAAACATATCCATCTGCCGGCACAAAGCGGCAGCAGCCACATTCTTAAACTTATGAACCGCGAATATTCAAGGGAATGGTACATGGATCGCGTCAATGCAATACATAAAATTATTCCTGAATGTGCCATTTCAACCGATATGATAACAGGGTTCTGCACTGAAACAGAAGAAGATCATAAAGAATCATTATCCCTCATGGAATGGGCAGGTTTTGATTTTGCTTATATGTTTAAGTATAGTGAAAGGCCCGGCACCAGGGCGGCGCGGAAATATAAGGATGATGTTCCCGAGAACCTTAAATCAGAAAGATTAAGTGAAATGATCTCTCTCCAAAACAGACTCTCGGCAAAATCCAAAAAAAATGATTTGGGGAAAGTCTGTGAGGTTCTTATTGAGGGATTTTCAAAAAGATCTGATGAGTATTTATCCGGAAGAACTTCCCAGAATAAAGTTGTTGTTTTCCCTTCAGGCAATCATAAAAAAGGAGAATATGTTGATATCCTGATTGAAAGATGCACTTCAGCAACTCTGATTGGTAAGAGTATTTAACTTAAGAATTATTTGTTCTTTTCTTCTCTTCATCGTAACTTGCACAAAATATTAATCTCGATAATAATGAAGTGGAAAAGTATTCTTCTTGTAATTTTTGTAACTTTTATCCCCCATATTACATTCGGGCAAAAGACCGGTAAGAAATCTCCTGAGACGATTACAATTACCGGTAAAGTATTGACTCAGATCGGGCAGCCTGTGGCTGGAGCGGTTTTTTATATTGACAATATCAGAACCACTAATATAACAAAGAGTGATGGTTCTTATAAAGTTAAAGTCAGTACTTCGGTTCTTAACCTGGAAGTCCGCTCATCAGAATTTGGGTCGTGTAAGACGCCAATAAATGAACAAACTACTATTAATTTCACGCTTAACGGGGACAATAGTCAGGCTTCAATCCCCGGAGATACCGGAAAAGGAGTCGGAGTTACTGATAATGATAATAAATCTGCCAAATCAAAGGCAAAAAAGATGAATACTTATAATGATATTTATCAGATGATACGAGGGGAAGTGAGCGGGGTTGTTGTCAGTGGAAAAAGTATTCAGATACAGCAAGGACATTCTTTCTTTGGCAGCAGTACACCTCTATTTGTTGTAAATGGTATTATTGTTTACAGCATAGATAACATTAACCCATTGGATGTTAGATCAATAAAGGTACTTAAAGGTTCCGCGGCAGCTATTTATGGAGTGCAGGGAGCAAACGGGGTGATAAGCATTGCCCTGATAAACGGTTCCGAAAAAGAAAAATGATGATTCATAAATCAAATAAAATCTTACTAAGATGAAAGTAAAACTATTCTTGTTTGTTCTGTTATCTGTTTTGTGCATCAACAATATATTCGCACAAAAAACTCCTAAAAAGATTACAATAACCGGTACTGTGCTGGATGTTGCAAAAAGCCCTATCGCGAACGCAATAATAATGATTAATGGCCAAAAAACCAATTCATTAACCGATGCTAAAGGAACTTATATAATTAAGGTTAAACGAGATGCATCCAAGATCGGAGTCTTCACATTTGGCAGCGGGATAAAAGAAGAAGATATAAACGGGAGAACCGAGATTAATTTTAATTTTGGAACCGTTTCATCTCAACCACTTACGGATCAAACAGTTGCGCCTGGTGATGAAGGAGTTAATGTAGGTTATGGTTATGTTAAAAAGAAAAACCTGACTAACCAGGTAAATAGAATTGACGGATCAAATAAAAAATATGCCTCATACTCCTCAATTTCAGATATGATACAAAGGGAAGTTTCAGGCGTTAAGATTTCTGGTGGATCCATAATAATTCAGGATTCTAAAAATTTGTGGGGCAGTGTTCCCGCTCTTATTGTAGTTGATGGCGTTTATGTAGATGGTATTCCTGATATCGCACCGGTGCAAGTAAAATCAATTGAGGTACTCAAGGGATCATCAGCCGCGATGTACGGATCAAGAGGGTATGGCGGGGTAATCATTATCAAAACCAAGGTCGAAAACGATTAAAAAACTTTACTTATTTTTTCTTTCCAATTATAAGTTGCAGTTCGTCTAACTGTTTATTTGATATACGCGATGGCGTATCGAGCATAACATCGCGGCCCGAATTATTTTTAGGGAATGCAATAAAATCCCGTATAGAATCCTGCCCGCCGAACATTGCTACCCACCTGTCAAATCCGAAGGCAATTCCTCCGTGAGGGGGAGCGCCGAATTTAAACGCATTCAGCAGGAACCCAAACTGCTCATTCGCCTCTTCCTCGCTGAATCCGAGGACCTTGAACATAAGCTTCTGAATAACAGCATCGTGTATCCTGATGGAGCCTCCTCCTATCTCAACTCCGTTAATTACCAGGTCGTAGGCATCGGCACGTACTCTCCCCGGATCTGATTCCATAAGGTTCAGGTCTTCAGGTACAGGCGAAGTAAATGGATGATGCATTGCATAGAATCTCTTCGACTCCTCATCCCACTCAAGAAGCGGAAAATCAACTACCCACAATGGAACGAAGGTCTCTTTTTTCCTTAGTCCCAATCTGTTCCCCATTTCAAGCCTTAACTCAGATAATGCAGCTAAAGTTTTCTTCTTCTCCCCGGCAAGAATCAATATAAGATCTCCGGGTTTTACATTCATAGCATCGGCCCATTTCTTCAATTCCTCAGAGGAATAGAATTTATCAACTGATGACTTTAAAGTACCATCGGCATTGTACCTTGCATAAACGAGTCCCTTTGCTCCTATCTGTGGCCTTCTGACAAAATCTGTCAGCTCATCAATTTGTTTCCTGGTATATTCTGAACAGCCTCGCGCACAAATACCTCCGACATATTCTGAAGAATCAAAAGCGGCAAAATCATATCCTTTTACTGTTCCTGTTAAATCTGTGAACCTCATCCCGAAACGAAGATCAGGCTTATCTGAACCATAATATTCCATTGCCTCATGGTATGGAATTCTCAGAAATGGTTCACTGAATTCTATCCCTTTTATCTGTCTGAAAAGGTACCTCGCGAGTCCTTCAAATGTATCGAGGATATCATTTCTTTCCACAAAAGACATTTCACAGTCTATTTGTGAAAATTCGGGCTGCCTGTCGGCCCGGAGGTCTTCATCCCTGAAGCATTTAACGATCTGGAAATATTTATCAAACCCGGCTACCATAAGGAGCTGTTTTAATGTCTGGGGCGACTGTGGTAATGCATAAAAAGTACCCGGTTGCATTCTTGAAGGAACTACAAAATCGCGCGCCCCTTCAGGTGTTGATTTTATAAGTACCGGCGTTTCAACCTCAATAAAGCCAATAGAATCCATGTGCTTTCGTACTTCCTGCGAAACGCGGTGGCGAAGTATAATATTATTTTTAACAGATGTTCTCCGCAGATCGAGATAGCGGTATTTCATCCTTAACTCTTCACCACCATCTGTCTCCTCTTCAATTGTGAAAGGGGGGATCTCACTCCTGTTAAGAATATTCAGTTCATAAACATCTATTTCAATTTCGCCTGTAGATAACCTAAGGTTTTTATTACTTCGTTCTCTTACTTTCCCTTTTGCCTGCAAAACAAATTCACGCCCGAGTTTACGAGCTTTCTCACAAAGTTCCCTGTTCGTTTCCATGTTAAAAACGAGCTGGGTAATTCCATACCTGTCGCGAAGATCAATAAAAGTCATGCCGCCAAGATCCCTCGACTTCTTAACCCAGCCACACAAAATAACCTCCTGTCCGGCGTATTTCATGTTCAACTCACCACATGTATTTGTCCTGTACATTTCTTCAGTTTTAAATTTCAGCAAAAATAAGAAGTAGTTTATGGAATTTCACTACTTATGATAATTTTAATTTTCCACAAACAGCTTATGGATTTTCAGGCGACAGGGAAAAGGCAATAGAAGCAGGCTGCAACAATTATACCACAAAACCAAATTATCATAACTTATTGCCTGAGCTAATCCGGAAGTGTTTCAATAACAATGACTTTCGGCAATTTTTATAAAAATTAAAATGTGCCTGAAAATCAATTATTGCAAAATGTGTAGGGAAATCCCTTACATAAAAATCATCATTTCACCTACACAATTTACAGGATTTAACCTACAAGCTAAATAAAAATATGTGATTAGTTTTAGAAATTCAGAAATCAATCTTACGGTGATTATGAAGACTATTTAAATTTTGTGCCATTTAAAAATCTAACATCATGAATACTAATACAATCGGGTACTGGAACGGGAAAAAAGAAAAACTCAAACAAAAATATCAAATCCTTACCGATAAAGATTTGTGCTTTTACGAAGGTAAGGAAAAAGAAATGATTGAAATGTTGGGCAACAAACTTGGAAAAACAAAACAAGAATTGCTTAGCATTATTGTAGCGCTATGAGTTAATCCGGCCCTGCTAATCCATAACAATATTTTACAGACCTGAACCAAACATAAATTACATTTAAAAGAATTATCGTTTTCAAGGGTAACCACTTTAAAAATCAAACAGAAGTAAATTATCAGATTGCATAGAGTAAGAAAATTCCCAATTTTCTTACTACTTTTGAAGGTTGAATCCGATAATTATGGCCCATAGCAAAAAAGAGCAATATATGAGGGCGGCAGTTGCCGAAGCAATTAAAGCATTTGACAAACAAGAGGTTCCGGTAGGCGCTGTAGTAGTATGTAATGATATAATTATTGCACGGGCTCATAATCTTACTGAGACATTAAAAGATCCTACGGCACATGCCGAGATGCAGGCTATTACAGCTGCCACGAACTGGCTTGGGGGCAAGTATCTCACAGATTGTACAATCTATGTTACTCTTGAACCTTGCGGTATGTGCGCCGGCGCTATTGGGTGGAGCCAGGCTTCTGCTCTCGTGTTTGGAGCCGGAGACGAAAAAAAAGGATTCAGGACTATATCAGGCTCATTATTGCATCCCAAAACTAAGGTTGAATACGGGATACTGGAGGAAGATTGCAGGGATTTATTGATGAAATTTTTTAAACCCAGGAGGTGAGTTTTTACATCCTTCTGTCAGAGGTGGTTGGGGGTAAAAAAGATGAGCTTGAAAGTGGGCATGGAGTTAAGAAAAAAGACTAATTTTGCATAAATTTATTAATATGACATTCGACAACAGCAGAACAATAATCAGCTTAAGATTAAAACTCTTCGCTGCCACCGTACTATTCCTGGCCTATATTATTCTTACCTATGTTGCAGAATTAATAAAATATCCGCTACTCGGTATGAGCGACACTGTCTGGACGCTTATTCTTGTGGCAATCTATCTGTTTGTTATATTTCTGCCTATGTCCCTGAACTATCAATTTGTCAGCTACTCTGATGAAGGAGAAACAATTATTTTCAGATATTTTTCAGCAGGTATAGTCGGCGGGAGAAAAAATTCTGTTGAAATAGATAAAAAAACGTTTTCAGGGTATAAGATTGAAAACAGACTTTTTGGCCTTAAGCAAAGCATTATCCTTTTCCAGCAGTTTAAAGACGGAGTTGCAAAATATCCGCCTGTTTACATCAGCGCTCTAACCCGGGAAGAGAGAGTTAAAGTCATAAGATCATTAAATTTATTTACCCCACGGGAGTAAAGGTTATCATCTGATAACATGAGATTTATCATATAAAAATATTATTAATAACCTCAAATTTGGAAAGCTTTTTTTTGACCCTGATTATAAATTAAAAACCATAATAATGAACGTTGATAAAATCATGAACAACCTCGAAAAGAAACATCCCGGAGAGGTTGAATATTTACAGGCAGTAAGAGAAGTTCTCGAATCGATCGAAGAGGTTTATAACGAAAATCCTCAGTTTGAATCTGCAAACATTATTGAGCGCATCATCGAACCCGATCGCGCTTTAACTTTTAAGGTTCCATGGGTTGATGATGAAGGAAATGTGAAAGTAAACCTTGGTTACCGTATCCAGTTCAATAATGCCATTGGTCCTTATAAAGGAGGACTTCGTTTCCACCCGAGTGTGAATCTTTCGATTCTTAAGTTCCTCGGATTTGAACAGATATTCAAGAACGCGCTTACCACACTTCCGATGGGTGGCGGTAAAGGTGGTTCAGACTTCGATCCAAAAGGAAAATCAAATGCTGAAGTGATGCGTTTCTGCCAGTCATTTATGCTTGAGTTGTGGAAATATATCGGACCGGAAACTGATGTTCCTGCCGGGGATATAGGTGTCGGAGGCCGTGAAATTGGTTTCTTATATGGTATGTATAAGCGTCTTTCAGGTGACCATACAGGTGTTCTCACAGGAAAAGGCAGCAACTGGGGCGGTTCACTTATTCGTCCGGAAGCTACCGGTTATGGCGGAATCTATTTTGCCAAGGAAATGCTGGCCACAATAAATGAAACGCTTGAAGGTAAAACAATTTCAATATCAGGATTTGGCAATGTGGCCTGGGGCGCTGCTCTTAAAGCAACCGACCTGGGAGGAAAAGTTGTTACTATTTCAGGTCCCGATGGTTATGTTTATGACCCTGAAGGAATTTCAGGCAAGAAAATTGATTTTATGCTTGAACTTCGTTCTTCTAATGAAGATATAGTAAAACCTTATTCATATGCATTTGAAGGTGTTGAATTTCATGAAGGAAAACGGCCATGGGAAGTTAAAGTTGACATAGCCCTTCCATGTGCTACCCAGAATGAAGTTACCGGTGAAGATGCTAAAAAACTTATCAGCAACGGAGTTATTCTAGTAGCTGAAGTATCAAACATGGGTTGTACTCCGGAAGCCGTTGAGGAATTTCATAAACATAAGATATTATTTGCTCCCGGTAAAGCAGTTAATGCAGGCGGAGTTGCTACATCGGGATTGGAAATGACGCAAAACTCTATGAAACTCCGCTGGAACGGTAAGGAGGTTGATGACCGTCTGCATGAGATCATGTGTAATATTCACAGCCAGTGCGTTACGCATGGTAAAAGGGAGGATGGATATGTTGATTATGTTAAAGGCGCTAATATTGCAGGATTCCTGAAAGTTGCAAGTTCAATGCTCGATATGGGAGTGATATAACCCCCCAGTCTCAATTTATTGTGCTATGCCAGAAGTATTACTTAAGCATAAAATTGCTTTAGGTCTGATCCCGCGTATTGGTGACATTAACGCGCGAAAACTTGTATCTCATTTCGGTTGCGTGGAAGCAGTTTTTCATGAACCCTACAGAAATCTTATTAAAATACCGGGAATCGGTTCAGAGATTGCAAAATATATCACCGACAGATCGTATCTCGATGCTGCAGAAAAAGAGGCTGATTATATCACTAAAAACAATATCAAATGCTATTTCTACCTCGATAATGACTATCCGTTCAGACTCAGACAATGCGATGATTCTCCTGTAGTATTCTTCTTTATGGGCAACTGTGATCTAAATGCTTCAAAGATTTTAAGTGTAGTTGGTACACGTAATGCCACCACCCGCGGAAGAGAAACATGCGACAAGATTATCGGTGGTCTCGCGGCGGGTCATCCGGATCTTATAATAGTCAGCGGACTTGCATACGGTATTGATATCGCGTCACATAAAGCAGCTCTTGCAAATAATCTGCAAACAATCGGAGTTCTTGGACATGGTTTCAAGACCACCTATCCTGCCGTGCACGCGTCTGTTGCAAAGACTCTTGTTAATAACGGAGGCTTGCTCACTGATTTCCTTTCAGATGCACTTCCTGAGCGCAATAATTTTCTGAAAAGAAACCGGATTATTGCAGGGATATCCGATGCCACGCTGGTTGTTGAATCAGGAGTAAAGGGAGGCGCACTTATAACAGCCGATATAGCCAATTCATATAACCGCGATGTTTTTGCTGTTCCCGGCAGGCTGGATGATCAATGGTCAGCCGGCTGTAACAATCTTATCAGGAGCAACAAAGCAGCGCTTACAGAGTGTTCAGATGATATCGAATTCTTTCTCGACTGGAAACCGGAGAAATCAAAACCACCTATCCAGAGAACATTGTTTTCTGACCTCGATGACACAGAAAAACTTATCTATGAATTACTCACGAAAGAAGGGGAACTGACTATTGATACTATTTGCCGGTCGCTCGAAATTCCGGTTTACAAATTATCATCCATGCTGCTTCAGATGGAGTTTAAAGGATTGGTAAAGTGCTATCCGGGTAATGTGTATAAGACTGGCTGAAGAAACTATGGGGAGATGTGGGGATGGGGAGACATAAATCCGTGCCTGTTCGTGAAACTCTGTGAAATCGTGGTTAAAAAGGGTAAGATAAATAGAAGCAATTGGAATCTCAGACAGAAGTCCTAATACTAAAATTATTTGCAAGAATGAGTTTATTTTCAGAACTTTGATAACAGGTTACCAGATTATGCTTATCTGCTTTTTTAAAGTATTATTATGACTGAGCATCTGCATAAGAATCATGTCTTTCTAAAAAAACTTACCGATCTGGTATTGGAAAACCTCCGTAATGAAAATTTTGGGGTAAATGAACTTGCCAGTTTGTCAGGTATGAGCCCTCCCATGTTAAACCGGAGATTGCGTGCAATAAATAATAAAAACGTCAATCAGTTTATTCTTGAAGTACGCTTGTGCAAGGCTATGGAAATGCTGCAAAATGAAGATTTGAACGCTAATGAAATTTCCTGTAGGGTC
This sequence comes from Bacteroidota bacterium, assembly GCA_037127735.1. Classification (GTDB taxonomy): domain Bacteria; phylum Bacteroidota; class Bacteroidia; order Bacteroidales; family VadinHA17; genus LD21. The sequence continues at coordinate 11,238 of JBAXXU010000035.1, read as the reverse complement.
GGATTCCGCAGTCCGACTTATTTTAATAAATGTTTTCACGAATTTTTCGGTTTTGCTCCGGGTCAGTTTAAAAAAGGAGACATAATTAATCCGGATCCAAATATTCTGACTCCGGAAAAAGCTGAATGCAACCCGACTAAGAATGTCCGGAGAAAGTATCTAACCGCTTTCCCGGGGATACTGATTCTTATCATATTACTGGGATCCGGCGGATTTTTGATAATTAAGAAATTGAATAAATCCGGATGGTTAGATACCCTTTTTTCTTCAGACAAAAGGATTTCTATTGCAGTAATGCCATTTCGCAATATGACGAGTGATACCACCTGGAATATGTGGCAGGATGTAATCCAGGAATGCCTGATTTCATCCCTTTCAAATAATCAGGAATTAAAAGTGAGGCAACAAGAGACAATAAACACTCATTTAAATTCTAATCAGATAAAATATGCTTCTGTCTCACCTTCGGTTGCACTTGACATTTCAAAAAAAATTGATGCAATCCTTTATGTATATGGCAGTATCAAAAAAGCAGGCGGTATTATTAGGGTAGATGCAGAATTAATAGATACCAGGACAAGTGAAGTACTGAAATCTTTTGATTTTAAAAGACCTTTGAATGAAGAGAATCTATTTGAGATCAGTGATTCACTTGCCCACCGGCTGAACAATTTCCTTATAATATCCAAAATGATAAAGGAGAATCCCTGGGTGAAGAGTAGTTTGCATTCACTCCCGAACTCTCCTGAGGCACTCAGATATTATATTTACGGGTGTGAGGCGAAAGACAGGGGGGATTATCAAATAGCAATAGACTGGTACTTAAAAGCTTTAGCTGTCGATTCAAACTATTTTGAGCCCATGTTAGGACTATCAACGGCATATGGAAACCAGGGCATGAGGGAGCCGGACCTGCAATGGGTCATCAGATATTACAAAAAAAGAAATCATTTCCCTGTTGTTCAGCAACTATGGGCAAATTGTGCGTATACATATAATTTTGAACCACCTGGCGAATTTGTCAAATATCTTAAACAGCTTCAGCAAATTGACGATCAGTCAGCACAACTCTGCTATCTTTTAGGTCTTGCCTATTCTGATAATAATCAATATGACAACTCAATCGCTCAATATAAAAGGGCACTGGAACTCTGTAGTAAATGGGATAAAGAGTTGATGAAGGATAACTGGGCATTCATGGGCCTTGGACTCATATATCACAAAACCGGCCAGTATAAAAAGGAGAAAAAGGTCTATAAAGAAGCAGAAAAGTACGATCCTGACTGGCTATGGATTATCGGGAGGCGGGCAATACTGGCATTTACAGAAAAGGATTCAATCTCTGCAACCAGATATATTGAAAAATATATTTCTGTGATGAAAAGAAATTCATCAGCTGAAGTCGATATTTCAACCGGACTGGCAAGTCTTTACTCTGAAGCAGGGATTCCGGATAAGGCTATTGAATATTACCATAAAGCGCTCTCATTAGATCCTGAGAACCAGGTACTCCTAAATGGTTTTGCCTCTTTCCTGAGCGATAATAAGAATAACCTGAATGAATTTACAGCCATTATAGACAAGGCAATCGGATTAGCCGGGAATAAATATGATTATTTTAATTATATGGATACAAAAGGGTATGGTTTTCATAAGCTGGGCAAGAATAAAGAAGCATTGGATATCCTTCAAAATACCTGGGATTCAGCAGAGTTCAAAATATATTCCATTAAATCTCATCTCGAAGAAGTTAAAAAAGCAGTTGCAAACAATAAATCAATAGCAAAGTCAGAATAGTTTATCTTTTACATGCCGAAAATTTCATTTCGATTTTCCTGTTAAATCTTACCATCTTTAAAATTTAAACTTCCCCATACTATTTAAAAGTATGAGGCAATTCCTTAAAAACCACCATATCAACTGAAAAGTGTAATGGCTTAAAAGAAAATTGTAAGTTTTGGCTTAAAAATTTCTATGTCTCCTGGTTCATCTTTGACGAACTTTATCATTAATTGAATCTAATCATGGTAAAATAAAACTAAATCTTACAGTTATGAAAAAAGTGTATTTTGTTTTCACAATTCTGGCTGTCCTGTCCAATTCATGTTCCAAGGAGGATATGCTCAACCAGTATTAGGGAATTGATAAAATGATTTCCAACTCTGCTCCTATGTCATCCCGATCGGTTATAAAAGTTTATCCGGGCCCAAACGATACACAGGCTCTGATTGATGCCTTTGCAAAGGCGAAAGCCGAAGGAAAGGATGCAATTGTTAAACTTATGCCGGGTACATTCAAAATTGGTATGATTGAAGTCAGGGAATTTAAAGGGGCTTTATCAGGCTCCGGAAAGGGAAAAACCATCCTGACCAACCTACCGGATTTGACTCCCGATGCAGTGATCGCTGCGAACAAATTACCAGCCCTGATCACTTTTATTGGAGGTGAAGTGTCGGTTTCCGATCTTTCCATAGCCCTTTCTGAAGGATTGACATGGCTTGGTAATAATGATATGAATATGCTGTTATTCTCAGACTATTCGGCCGACTTTACACCGGCAACAAAACAAATCCGGGTTAATCTGAATAATATTGAAGTGGCCGGAGTCCTGCAAAAGGATGTTACCATGCCTGATGGAGCTGTTACTGATTATCCTTATTATTTGCTTAATGGAGCAAAATTCGCCCCTGACATTCAGTTAAATGGTAATACAATAATACCAAGGTGCAATATTGACGTGACAATTACTAACAGCAAATTCTCAAAATTCTGGAGAGGTGTGTATGTATGGGGCTGCAAAAGCGGTAATCTAAAGTTTGGCATAGAAGGTCGAAACACTTTTACAGAAAACCAACAGAGCCTGGTCGTGAATGAAAATATAGGCGTAAATGTAAAGATAATGAACAATGAATTTACAATTCCCGATTATTGTTTTAATGGATTAGATATTAATACAGGGGAAGCATTTTTTGGTGATCTCCCGCTTGAAAATGTCCGGGAAGATCTAGGAAACTATGATATCAGGTATAATACTTTTAATATTAATTATAGTAATGGAATGGGTGTTATGGATGCATGGAGGTATGCATATCCTGAGAATCCGTCACGGATGAAAATGATCTGGGACCATAATACATTTAATGCTCTTAAAGATGGAGCTTGGTTTGGTCTTACATTTGCCCTTAAGGATGTTGTATTTTCAAATAATAAAATAGCAGGAGATTTTTTAGATAATGAATTCAATAATTTTGGGATCTATTGGATAACAGATACCAATGATCCAAATTATTGGCTGTCGTGGTCTGAAAACTGTAAATTCGTGAATAATATCATCTTGCAGAATAATTTCAGCATTCTATTAGATTGGGATACCAAAAATTGGCTCATTCAGGGAGATCTCAGCAACATAACAGTTACCGATAACGGGGTCAATAACAAAGTTATCTCACTGAAACATCATGGCCATCAACTTTCAAAGGATAGCAAGGAGAGTGTAGAAAGGGTACATGATATGTATAAACGGCAGCATGATAACATCCGGCACTGATAATGAGCGTTATCCTGAAAAATGAAATTTGACCATCACGTGTGAAATTCAATGAAAGTCAGCCCCGGGAAACCTCCGGGGCTTTCCATTTTATATTATCTGATCTTTTTTTAGAATACAATACTTCAACCATCTTTCTTCGGACTTCCAACTTCGGACTTCCGACTTCGGACTTCCGACTTCTAACTTTCATCTATCCCTTTCCGCTTTTATTACCAGGAAAATTGTATGATTATTCCCTTTGTTTTTATATTTTTAACAATCCAATTAACCTCACTATTAAAACTTACAAATTATGGATCCAAGAGTTCAACAATTTATGGCAATGATCAAAGCCAGAAACCCCGGGGAAAACGAGTTCCATCAGGCAGTACAGGAGGTCGCAGAGTCGCTGATTCCTTTTATCGAAGAAAATCCCAAGTATAAACATGCAAAAATCCTTGAGAGAATTGCAGAACCTGAACGGACAATTATCTTCCGCGTTCCCTGGCTCGATGATAAAGGGGAAGTTCAGATCAACCGAGGCTACAGGATTGAGATGAATAGCGCGATAGGCCCCTATAAAGGTGGCCTCAGACTTCATCCCACGGTAAACCTTGGAATTCTGAAATTTCTTGCATTCGAACAGGTTTTCAAAAACAGCCTCACTACTCTGCCAATGGGTGGTGGTAAAGGTGGATCTGATTTTGATCCGAAAGGTAAGTCAGACAACGAAGTAATGCGATTCTGTCAGAGTTTTATGTCGGAGCTGTTTCGTCATATCGGTGCCGACACTGACGTTCCTGCAGGTGATATTGGAGTTGGCGGACGTGAAATCGGTTTTCTCTTTGGCCAGTATAAAAGACTTAAAAATGAGTTTACCGGAGTGCTTACCGGAAAAGGTATAGAATGGGGAGGTTCTCTTATCCGTCCTGAAGCAACAGGATATGGGGCAACATATTTTGCGCAGGAGATGTTAAAGACCCGCGGTGACAATCTTAAAGGAAAACTCGTTTGCATCTCAGGATCAGGTAATGTAGCACAATATGCAACAGAAAAAGTTACTGAGCTTGGAGGAAAAGTGGTAACATCATCAGACTCAAACGGATTTATCTATGATCCAAAAGGGATTGATGCAGAAAAAATCAGATTTATTATGGAACTCAAAAACGTCAAGAGGGGAAGAATAAAGGAATATGCAGAAAAATATGGCGTTGAATATTTTGAGGGCAAAAGGCCATGGATGATCAAGTGCGATTTAGCAATGCCTAATGCAACACAGAACGAAATAAATGACCAAGAGGCTAAGCTGTTGGTTAAGAACGGTTGTATCTGTGTATCGGAAGGTGCAAATATGCCATCCACTCCTGAAGCTGTAGAGGTATTTCTTAATGCACGGATTCTTTACGGTCCGGGAAAAGCAGCCAACGCGGGAGGTGTTGCCACATCAGGACTCGAGATGACTCAGAATTCAATGAGACTGCCATGGTCGCGCGAAGAGGTTGATGCTAAACTTCAGACAATCATGATAAACATTCATAAAACCTGTGTGAAGTATGGCACAAAGGATAACGGGTTCATTAATTATGTTGACGGTGCCAATATCGGGGGGTTTGTGAAGGTGGCAAATGCCATGATTGCCCAGGGGGTTGTTTGATGCAGTTTATTGATACTCATACACATCTTTATCTGCCGGAATTCGATACCGACAGGGATGAAGCAGTGAACAGAGCTCTGAGCAGCGGTATATCGAAGATGCTGCTGCCTAATATTGATGTACAGTCTGTTGAGGCTATGCTTTCTGCAGTTGCCAGATATCCCGGCATCTGTTATCCAGTGGTTGGCCTTCATCCCACATCAGTAAAAGAGGATTATTTATCTCAGCTGGATAAACTTGAATCTATTTTCACAAAACATAATTTTATTGCAATAGGTGAAATTGGCATTGATCTCTATTGGGATAAATCATTTCTGAAAGAACAGATAATTGCTTTCAGAAGGCAGATTACTTTCGCTATAAACAAAGAATTGCCCATTGTAATTCATTCAAGGGATTCCTTCCCTGAAGTTTTTTCTGTCCTGGAAGAATTTGAAGGGAAAAGTTTGAAAGGTGTTTTTCATGCCTTTACCGGTCATCATGAAGATGCTGAGAAAGCAATCCGTATGGGGTTCAAACTCGGCATAGGGGGTATTGTAACGTTTAAAAACTCAGGGCTTGATAAAATAGTCGCAAAAACCGGTCCTGAGGAACTCATTCTTGAAACCGACTCTCCGTATCTTGCGCCTGTGCCATACAGAGGAAAAAGGAACGAGAGTTCGTATATCTACATAATTAATAATAAACTTGCAGAAATTTTCGGAATGAGAGAGGAAGAGGTTGCATTGATAACAACTGCCAACTCGGTCCGGCTATTCAACCTTTAGATAAAAGAATGCAAAATAAAAATGAAATATCCATACTGATCATTTATACAGGTGGAACTATAGGTATGGTTCATGATCCTGTGACCGGATCCCTGGTACCAATTGACTTCCGCCATATTTCAGATCATGTACCTGAACTCAGAAAATTCGGTTATGACCTCCACTCCGTTTCCTTCGACCCGGTAAAAGATTCATCAAATATCGATCCTGAGGTTTGGATTAAAATAGCTGAAATAATTGAAGAAAACTACAACAATTTTGATGGCTTCGTGGTATTACACGGAACTGATACAATGGCATATACCGCTTCTGCATTAAGTTTTATGATGGAGAACCTTGGGAAACCTGTTATTCTTACAGGTTCACAATTGCCGATAGGATTGCTTCGTACCGATGGAAAAGAGAATCTCATAACTGCAATAGAGATCTCAGCAGCAAAGGAGAACAAGCTTCCGGCAGTACCTGAAGTTTGCATCTATTTCGACAATAAACTAACACGCGGGAATCGTACAACCAAGCTAAGCGCTGAACATTTCGATGCCTTCAACTCTCCAAACTATGCACCTCTTGCAGAAGTGGGGTTACATCTGAAATATTTCAATAACCTTATTAGGTATCCTTCAGGTGATCAGGAATTTATCGTTCATAAAACTTTCGACAACAACGTAGCTATACTGAAACTCTTCCCCGGGATAAACAGGAAACTAATACAGGCTATTATCGGCACAGAGGGATTAAGAGGACTGATTATTGAAACATTCGGTTCCGGTAATGCTCCGACATACCAATGGTTTTTAGATGATCTTAAACAGTACATTGATAATGGAGGAATAATCCTGAATGTCACCCAATGTCATGGAGGCAGTGTTGAGATGGGTTTATATGAGACTAGCCGCCAGATGCTTGCTGCCGGAGTGATAAGCGGAAAGGACATTACATCAGAAGCCTCCGTAACAAAATTAATGCATCTTCTTGGCAGACATTCATCAAGGGAAAAGGTAGTAGAATCATTGAATAAGTCTATGGCAGGAGAAATCTCGTGACAGGGCGTTTTGTAAAAATATTTTTGTAATTTGCGCCCCTGTTTTTTGACACCGTTTGCATTAAATAAGGAGAGATGCAGGAGTGGTTTAACTGGCACGCCTGGAAAGCGTGTGTACCTCAAAAGGGTACCGGGGGTTCGAATCCCTTTCTCTCCGCAACGCTAAATTACTCCCTCAGCGCAGCTGGGGGATTTTTGTTTTCAGAATGCCGAATCAGGCTTGCCTGAATGAGGCAGGATGAAAAACAAAAAGACCCTGCGAGTGAAACGAGCGAGGGAGTAATTTGGCGTTGCAAGGTACCTCCACACGGGATCACCACAGGTAATCCCTTTCTCTCCGCAACGCCAAAGCAAAACCGTTTCATGGATTATATGGAAGCACATGGTGGTACGAAAAAGACTGGTCAGATACATCTGATTGCTTTGTCGCTTTTACTTTGTATAGAATTACCGGCAGTTTATTAATGTTTTGGCAATTTCATCCCGTATTTCTGGAAGTACATTTACGTCATCAGCGAATTTTTTCCAACGACTAACCGTGTCATTTATCTCATCGATAATGGTTGCTGCCTTCTTATTTTTTATGGATTTGCCAATAACTAAAAGGTCTTCTTTTTTGATATCTGTTCTCTTTCCATTTATACTTAAGGCATGTTGGCTCACCCATCTGTGATATGGTTTGTATGCATGGCAAACATCATAAGCCGGCGCAAGTTCCCAGTTGCCTTCCTTTTTTAATCTTAATGAAAAGTTTTTGGTATGGTCATCACAGTTTCGGGCAACAACATTAAGCACCATTCTTCTGAACATTTGTTCTGCATCGGGATAGCTCAGTTTTAATTCACGCATTGTCTGAAATAGCTGCTCATAACTAAAACTGGTAACAAGATTATAATCGAAGTGCTTTAAGGCACAAAATGTTTGTATGTGGTGTTTAATATCTCCTCCTTCACGGTCGAATCTTTTGGTCATAAAATGTGCCCTGCCGTTTTCTTCAAAGAGTCTCGATGGCATCATCTCAATGCCGCAGGCTATTGCCATATTGTAATATGCCATCTCTACACGGCCATATCCTTTACTTGCACCCATTTGTACATCGCTTACACCATCTAATTTAATCAACCAATGCTCAAACCCATTGGGTGCCCTGGTTTGCCCCGATTTAACCTCTCCTGTTTTCTCGTTGTAGGCTATTACAGCTTTTGGTCTGGCACCACCTGCCGACGTACCAATTTTTATAATTTCCAGCATGGCTTTCTCTTCATCCTTATGCAGGTTGGCAGTAAAAGCTTCTCTTTGGGACAGCATCTTTTGGGCGATATCTACCAGGCTTCCTATTTCAATTGAAAATGACCTCTTGTTCTCCCTGAATGTGGTCGGTTCAAACTCTAAAGCACCCATACCTCTGGTTCCAATAAAGCAAAGCATTTCAACCGGGTTCATACTGTCCTGCGGCCGGCCTTGTTGTGCCAGCCACATATTGATAAGCTGATTCCCATATTTGTCAGGGAGAACGTCTGCTAATAAGCCCGGTAATCCTTTAAACGTATCGAATTCAGAGTCTTTGTCTTTCCTGAGTTCCGGAAATGTTATTACTTTCCTGGATGAACTGATTGGCATTTTAAGAGGAGCCAAATCCCAATTCAGTTTTTTAAATTCAGGGGCATACTCAAAACCGGCTACCCCTGTTTTGTCATTCCAGGCAACTGCACCTACTACTTCTCCCCATATCTTAACTTCAGCTACATCCATAATTACCAGTCATTTTTGTGTTGAGTCTCTTCTCTTTTTCCGCTGGCTCTTTTCCTTTTATCCTTTTCCATTTTCGCCAATATCAATGGACTTATTTCTTGTTGTACCGTAAAAGCTTCCATAACATGTAATTGATCCAAAACCCTAAGAACCTGTATTACTGTGGCCAATGTTACTGTTTCTCCCCGCTCTAATAAACTCAATGTAGAACGGCTTATGCCGGCAGCATTTGCCAATACCTCTTGTGTTTTGTTTTGTTCCATTCGATGGTGCTTTATAAAAGCCCCTACATGCTCTGCAAGCGCTTTATCACTCATTGAATTCCAGTATTTGTATGATATATCAGTCATAAAGCTCTATATTATATGTTAGTGAATGATATCTCATGCAATAATAAGATATTATTTTCAATAAAACAAGTACTTGAATGATTTTAAAGTCTTTGTCCTGGTAGCATTGTCTGAAACCATTGACCTTATACGGAAGAACTTTGCCGGGTACTCCAGAGATCACGACTTAACATAGTGATTGTGAACTATTTTCTCTCATTTTTCAAATCTTCCAGAAGCAAACCCAGCTTATTGACATATTCAGTAAACTCAGTGGAATATCTTACCGATTCATCACGAATTTGTGGCAGATCAATTTTAAAATAGTGCCTTATATTTGCCGGGCCTGAATCGAGAATATAAATGTCAGAAGAGAGGAAAACAGCTTCGCTTTCGGAGTGGGTTACAAATACTACAGTCGGGTCGAGTTTCGCATTCTCAAATATAGAGCGAAGAAATAGCTGTATCTGTTTCCGGGTAATCGTATCCAATGCTCCAAAAGGTTCGTCCATCAGCAGTATTTGCGGATTTACTACAAGGTTACGCGCAATAGCAACCCTTTGTAATTGTCCTCCGGAAAGTATCGGATATTTGGCCCACTTGTTTTCATGTCCTGTCAACCCGACAACTTTTATCATTTCCATGGCCTTATCGTTGGCCTCATTTTTAGAAACCCCTTTTAAGATAAGCGGGAGGGCAACATTCTGCAACACAGTTTTCCATTCAAAAGAGGTATATTGCTGAAAAACCATGGGAATTCTGTCTTTGTCCGTACGTTTTTTACCATAGATATAAACCTCTCCGGAAGTTGGTTCCTGCAATCCCGAAATATACCGGAGCAGAGTCGATTTTCCACAACCCGATTTACCCATGATAGTAATAAATTGTCCCCGGTCTTTAATGTCCTTTATATCAAGATTGAAATCCTTGAATACAACATTGGGGGGGGTATGATCAGAATAAACCTGGTTGATATTAACAAGGTTTATTATATCAGTTAAGCCACTTACATGTGCCTGATCTGTAAGAGTATCTATATTTATTTCAGCTTTAGTTTCCGGTACCGGTGAGTCTTCTACAGGTTCAGTTACTTCACTATCATCCTGTTTTTGGAATATATTGCGCTTCATTATCAGGCGTATTTAAATTTAAAGAGTTTCTTATCGAGCAGTTTCAGCAGTTTATCCTGTACAAATCCTATAAAAATGATAAGCAGCAGAACTGCATAAAGCTGATCGACATGTGAACCGCGCGAAGTTGCCATATATATCATTGAACCTAATCCACCCTGGGCATTTACCATTTCAGCAATTACGATGTAAGTCCAGCTCACAGCAACCAGGTTGATTACATCCATTGAGAAACGGCTCAGGACTGATGGAATATAGAAATGTTTCAGAGTCATCCAGGGACTTGCATTCAATGTCCACAAAGTCTGTTGCAGCGCTTTAAGATGGTCGTCTGTTTCAATATCTTTTATCCTTTGTGCAATTGCCGGGAGAAGGTAAACAAAAATACCAAAAGCAAGGAATTCTACCTTGACACCGAGGCCAAGACCAAAAAGCGCCATGAAAATACCTGTTGTAGCGGGTAGTGGCGTAAAACGGATAGCTTCTATTTGTTTGCTGACCAGATGTCTGAAAAAGGGGATAAGCCCAATCAGAAAACCGAGGGGAATTGCCAGAGCCATAGCCTGTAAATAACCGCCCATATTGATAAAAATAGAATAACCTGTATTGTACAAAAGGCTTCGTTCTACAAAAAGGGTTTTATAGCACCTGATAACGTCTATAGGAGAGGGAAGTATAGTGGGTTTGATCCAGCCAACAGTTGGGATCAGCCACCAGAAGAAGACCAATAAGACCCATCCTAAAATATTCACTGCCAGCGATGTTTTTTTATCAACTTCACCGGCGAACCTGAATAAATTTTTAAATATTTCCATCATTGCCAATTTTAATCTCTATTAATTTAAACAAGTATCAGGAATCACATATAAAAAATTATTGATTTTCAAGCGATATCTTATTTACCTAATAACTGGAACTCTGTACGGCGATTTGCAGCCCTGCCTTCTTCAGAGTTGTTGTCTGCAACAGGTTTATCAGGACCGTTACCAACAATTATAAAAATCAAGCGACATGAAAAACATCTTTACAAGTCTG